>JAHWJV010000158.1 GCA_019348265.1 Gemmatimonadota bacterium | reverse complement strand
TCGCGGCCGCTGCCGGGCGTGCGGCGCCAAGGTGAGCATCCAGTATCCCCTGGTGGAGCTGGCGACGGCGGCCTTGTGGGTGATGGCGGTGCTGCGCTTCGGGCTATCGTGGCAGGCGCTGGGCACGGCCCTGTTCTTTACCATCCTGCTGGGCATCGCCCTGGCCGACGCGCGCACCTACATCATCCCTCACCAGTTCACGCTCGGCGGCACGGTGATCGGCCTGGCGCTCTCGTTTGCGCCGGGCGGCGTCACGTGGCAGCAGTCGTTCCTGGGCGCGGCGGCGGGCTACGGGCTGCTGTGGCTGATCGCGGTAGTGGGGGAGAAGGCGTTCCGGAAACCGGCCATGGGGGGCGGCGACATCAAGATGATGATGATGGTGGGCGCCTTTCTCGGCCCTTGGGGCGTGCTGCTGACCCTGTTCCTCGGCGCGCTCTTCGGCACGCTGATCTTTGCGCCCATCAGCATGCGGACGGGAAAGCTGGTGCCCTTCGGGATCTTCCTGGCGCTCGGCGCCGCGATCACGGAAGGATGGGGCGATCAGATTCTCGACTGGTACAGCACCAACTTCCTGATGGGATAGCGAGGAGTCAGGAGGGCGGGCGAAGGCTGCTGAAGCGTGACAACGAAAAGGCGGTGAGCTCACGCGACTGATCACCGCCAATCGACTCTGCGATGATGTCCGCGGTGATGGGCGCGAGCAGGATACCGTTCCGGTAGTGGCCGGTCGCGTAGTGCAGCCCGGCTACGTCGCGGTCCGGGCCGAGGATGGGGAGCGCATCCGGGGTTCCCGGCCGAAGCCCCGACCAGCTCTCGACGAGCGGTGCATCGGCCAGCGTCGGCGCGGCCTCGAGCGCCGGGCCGAGCAGGCTCAAAATGCCCGCGGGGGTGACCGCCTTCCGGAATCCGACCTGTTCCACCGTCGCGCCGACGATCAGGCGACCATCCGCGCGGGGAACCAGGTATACTCGCGGGGAGTGGACCACGTGGCGGAAAAGCGGCGGAGTGGTTTTCAGCGCGATGAGCTGGCCGTGGACCGGTGAGACCGGGACCGCATGTGGGAGCCCTCGGAGCGCCCCGGCCCAGCTGCCCGCCGCGATCACCACCGCCGCCGCGTCGATCCGCTCCCCCATCGTGGTCCGCACCCCAACAGCACGCGCCCCCTCCACCAGCACCTCCCCCACTTCCACGCCCGCGCGGATTTCCGCGCCGGCCGTGACCGCGGCCATCCGTAGCGCCCCGGCCAGCAAGCGGTTGTCTACCTGGTGGTCTTCCGGGAACCGGAGAGCACCGCGGACGCCTCCCGCCAGCCCCGGCTCGAGCTCGCGCGCCTCGGCGCCGGAAAGCCGCTGTACCGGCAGACCCGCCGCAGACTGCCAGCGGTACCGCTCCTCGAGCGTCAGCACGTCCGCCCCAGTAAAGCCGACGTACAGCGCTCCTTCGTCGCGGTAGCCGACCTCCGTCCCAGTCTCTGACAGCAGCTCCCGCGCGAACTCCGGGAAGAGGCGCCGGCTCTCGAGTAGGAGGGAGAGGAAGGGGCCGGGCTCCTCCGCCTCGACCAGCGGAGAGAGCATGCCGGCCGCGGCCCAGGACGCGTGGGTCCCGGGCTCGTCCCGCTCCAGGAGCAGGGTACGGACGCCGTCGCGGGCGAGCCGCCGCGCGATGGCGCAGCCGATCACTCCACCGCCGATCACGAGCACGTCGGGCAGCCTCAACCCCGGCTCGCCTTCCCAGGGGCGGTCGTAAGGAAGCCGACCAGCAGAGCGACCGTCGCCTCCAGGTCCGCGGGATCGATCGCCTCGAAAGGGGAATGGGAGTAGCGGATCGGCCGCGCGACGAGCACCGTCTCCATGCCCTGGCGGATCAGGTTCGCGCCATCCGAGTGGTAGTGGTAGAGCACGGCGTCCTGAACGGGAACCCCCTCACGGGCCGCTACCGCGTGCAGCTCCCGGATCAGCCTCGTCGAGTAGTGCGCCGAAGACTCGCGGTGCACCAGCGGGGGGCCTCCACCGAGTGAAACGGGCATGTGCTCCGAGGAGACGGTGGGTACGTCCCCCGCCAGGCTGTTGTCGATGATGAAGCCGATGTCGTACCCGTCTCCCGAGCGGGAGAGACTCGCGGCGCCCGGCAGCCCGATCTCCTCCTGCACCGTCGCCGCGATGGTGACGTCGAACCGCGCGGGCGGTTTCTCGAGCGCTCGCGCCAGAGCGACCAGCACCGCGATCCCCACCCGGTCGTCCAGCGCTTTTCCTACCAGCAGACGCCCCATCTTCCGCAGCGGCTGCTCCCATACCATGCGCGTGCCGATCCCCACACCGCGCTCCTTCAAATCCGCCGCCGTGAGGCCGGTGTCCACGTAGACGTCGTCCCAGCTCAGCCGAGTCTTGTCGCGCTGCTCCAGCGTCTGCGAGTGCCCGGTCGTGCTGGCGAAGATCCCGGCGAGCGGGCCGCGGCTCGCCAGGATGCGCAGCGGCGTGCCGATGAAGTAAGGTGAAGCGAACTGGTCTCGCTCACCGGGGACGATCCGGAGAAACCCATCGGCCGTGACGGACCGAACGATCATCGAAAGCTCGTCCGCGTGCGCGGCGAGCACGACCCGCGGACCCGCGCCAGGAATACGGAGCGTGAGGTTCCCGATGGGGCTGCGCTTCAGCTCTCCGCGGCCGGCCCACTCCGTTTCCAACCCGGCGAGCACCGCTTCTTCCTCACCCGTGGGGCCCGGAAGCTCCGTGACTGTCCGGAGCAGCTCTTCCATCATCGGTTCACGGAGGTCCGGATTCTTCCCGATACGTGCGTCCTAGCTCGACGTAGTGCGCGGCTCCCTCCGCGATCCAGCCGTGGGACTCCGGCGGCAGCTCCCTCTTCACCACCGCCGGCGCGCCCGCCGCCAGGCAGCGCGGTGGCACGTCCGCCGCGACGGAAACCACCGCTCCCGCGGCGATCAGCGCCTCCTCCCCGACCATGGCCCGCTGCAAAACGACGGCGTTCATGCCGATCAGCGCCCCCCTGCCGATCGTGCAGCTTTCCAGTACGGCTCCATGACCCACGGTCACCCCTTCGCCGATCAGCGTCGGGCCCTGGTCGCTCACGTGGATCACGCAGTTGTCCTGGATGCTCGTGCGCGCGCCGATCCGGATCTCGCGCTCGGGGTCGTCCCCGCGGAGCACCGCGCCGAACCATATGCTCGCCTCTTCCTCGATCACCACGTTCCCGACGATCACCGCTGTGGGCGCGACCCACACGCTCGAGTGAATGCGCGGCGCGATCCCGCCGAACTCCATAATCGTGGCCATCGTCAGAGCCGGAAGCTGGTGGTCTGCTCGGTCTGCGCGTTCTGCGCGGTCAGACGCGCGCGGACGGTAAACTCTCCGCTCACGCG
Organism: Gemmatimonadota bacterium; assembly: GCA_019348265.1. Classification (GTDB taxonomy): domain Bacteria; phylum Gemmatimonadota; class Gemmatimonadetes; order Longimicrobiales; family Longimicrobiaceae; genus JAHWJV01. The sequence continues at coordinate 4,395 of JAHWJV010000158.1, read as the reverse complement.
CGGGACGGGAGCCCAGGTGGCCGTGTACGTCCGCGTCTCTCCCGGCGCCAGCGTCTCGGAGCGCAGCGCCTGCGTGAACATCTGCTCGCTGGACCAGCGCCAGATTTCCTGCGCGCCTCTCGTCACCACGAAGTCGAAGCTCTGGCCGCTGTTGAAGCGGAGCTCGAGCGGGGTCGCCGCCGTGTTGGTGATCTGGAGTGAGAACAGGGCGCTGTCGGTGCCCAAGGTGCTCGCCTTCACCGACGCCAGGAGCGGCGGTGGATCCGACGACTCGGCGGCCGCGCCCGGGTCGAGCTGCGCGCACCCGACGAGCAGGGCGGCGGCGGTGAGACCGAGCAGTCGGAAGGCGGACATGTACGTTCTCCAGGCAGGGACGAAGGGTGCTCACGCGGGGGCCGCGGCGGCGCCCGAAATCGCAAGATAGAGACCCCGGAAAAGTGGCGTCAAGCAACGACAGTTGCCTGCTCGAACTCGCGCTTGCGAAAAATTTCACAAGCGTCTATATTGCCGGCCTGAGCACCCCGGCGGAGCGACGCTTCATGGTGACGAAGAAGGACGACATACATGGTCCACGACCCCCTTCGAACGAGGCTGGACGGGTCCTCGGGGTCGGTCTGCAATTTGCGGGCGCCGTCGTCCTTTTCCTCTTCGCCGGGCGCTGGGTGGACGCGAAGCTGGGTACGGAGCCTTGGTTCCTGCTGCTGGGTGTGCTGGTGGGGTTGGTGGGGGGCTTCATCTCCCTTTATCGCCAGCTGAATACACCGACGCCGCCAAAAAAAGCCGAGCCGCGGGCAAAGCGATGAAACGAGGTGCGTGGTACACGGTGGCGGCGGCGCTGGCGGCGGTGGTGGTCGTGATGATCGGCAGGGCGATGGCCGATGGCGACGCGGCCTGGTCGGGCGTCCGGGCGGGAGTGGCGATCGGGGTGGCGGTGCAGGTGGTGGGGTTCTGGGTTCTTTCCGTCTGGGCGCTCCCGACCCGGCCGGTTCTCGCGCATGGTGCGGGAATGATGACGCGTCTGCTCGTGGTGGGATGTGTCGCGCTGCTCTGGCTGCCGCGCACGGGTCTTCCCGCCGCGCCGACGCTGCTCTCGCTGGTGGGAGTATTCTTTTTGACGATGCTGGTCGAGCCGGTGGCGCTGAAAATCGGTGCTCCGCAGGCAGGGGTAGCCTCCGGGCGCAGTGGGCCAGTGACAACTTCGACGAGACGCTGAATGTTCGCGACAATCATGCTCCTGGCGGCTCTTACCGGTGCGGTCCAGGCACACGGACCCGCGGGTGAGACTCCGGCGGCGGCGGAACACGGGACGGCGACGGAACATGGGGCGGCCGCCCAGGGAGGTCACGCGGCGGAGGAGGAGCACGGGTTTGACATCCTGCACCACATCCAGGACTCCCGCGAGATCGAGCTTCCCGGGGGCGTCATCCACCTCCCCGCGAAGGGCTCGTGGATGATCGCCGGCGTCGACATGACCCCCACGAAGCACGTTGTCTTCCTCGGCCTCACTGGCCTCTTGACCATGGTCGTCCTCGTCGGGGCCGCGGGCGCCGCCCGGAGGACCGGGCACGAGGGCGCTCCTCGCGGTCGGCACAACATCATCGAAGCGATGGTCCTCTTCATCCGGGACCAGGTGGTGATGCCCAACATCGGACACGGCGGAGAGAGGTACGCGCCGTTCATCATCACCCTCTTCTTCTTCATCCTCTTCTCCAACCTTCTGGGTCTGCTTCCCTGGGGCGCGACCGCCACCGGCAACATCTCGGTGACCGCGGCGCTCGCGCTGCTCTCGTTCATCATGATCGAGGTCGCCGGGATGCGGGCGCTGGGCCCGAAGGGGTACATCGGCACCATCGTCTACATCCCGCACGGGCTGCCCAAGGCGCTGGTGCCCATCATGGCGCTCATCATGACGCCGGTGGAGCTCGTCGGGAAGATCGTGAAACCGGTGGCGCTCGCGATCCGGCTCTTCGCCAACATGACCGCCGGTCACGTCCTGATCCTGGCGATCATCAGCCTGATCTTCGTGTTCGGCAGCTTGGCGATCGCGCTCGGCCCGATGGTCCTCGCGATCGCGTTGATGTTCCTGGAGCTCTTCGTCGCGTTCCTCCAGGCGTTCATCTTCGCAATGCTCGTCAGCGTGTTCATCGGGCTGATCGTGCATGCGCATTGACGGGGAGTCGCCAGTTACCGGTTGCCAGTTGCCAGTCCGGCTGGAAACTGGAAACTGGTAACTGGCAACCCAAAGGCTGTTCGTCCGACGTGAGAAAGCTCCACTCGCGTCGCAGAGTACCCGGGCGATGGGCACCCGGGGAAGGCGCGTGACCCGAGGGGTCGTTGAGCGCCGTCGGCCGCGAGGGCCGAGAGGAGCGATGCCCGAGTTCGATCACATGAGACGGGAGTGTTACCATGCAGGCAGTAGAGACCGCGAATGCGCTGGCCAACGGGCTGCTCGGTGCGGGCCTGGGCGCTGGTTTGATCATGATCGGCGCCGGGATCGGCATCGGTCTGATCGGCGGGCGCGCCACGGAGGCGATGGCCCGCCAGCCGGAGATCGCTGGTACCATCCAGACGGCCGCGATCATTCTGGCGGCGCTGATCGAGGGTGCTACCTTCTTCGCGCTGGTGATCATGTTCCTGATGCAGGGCGCAATCACCGGGTAAGGTAGGCCGTGCCCCGGGGGTGGGAGATGCCCATCCCCGGGTCCCGTAACTGAGACAAAGAACGATGCTCAAGAATCTGCGCCTGGTCGCGCTTCTGCTGGTGCTGTTCGCCTCCCCTGCTTTCGCGCAGGACGGCGGCGGGCTGCTCGACCCCAACCCCGGGGTGATGATCTGGACCGTCATCATCTTCGGGTTCGTCCTCTTCGTGCTGTACAAGGCGGCGTACCCGAAGATCCTGGGGGTCGTAGAGGCCCGCGAGCAGCACATCCGGGATCTGCTCGAGGCGGCCGCGCGCGACCGTGCGGAGGCGCAGGCGCTGCTGGAGGAGCACCGCCGCGAGCGTGACGCGACTCGCGCGCAGGCCCATGACGTTCTGGCGGAAGGCCGCGCCGCCGGCGAGCGGCTGCGCGAGGAGATCCTCGCCGAAGCTCGTCGCGAGCAGCAGGAGTTGCTCGAGCGCACGCGCCGCGACATTCGCCAGGAGATGGAGCGCTCGGTTGCCGAGCTGCGGATCCAGGCGGTGGACCTGGCGATCGCCGCGGCGACCAAGCTGGTGCATCGCAATCTGAACGACGACGACAACCGCCGCCTGGTGCGCGAGTACGTCGAGCAGATCGACCTGCGCGAGCCGTCGGGCACCGGCGTCGGGGCCTGATCGATGGGTCCGACCATCATCGCCCGGAACTACGCCGAGACCCTTCTCGCGCTCGCGCGCCGGCACGGTGGAGAGGCCGCGGTCGACGAGTACGCGGTCGCGATCGACCAGGTAGGTGAGCTGCTGCGTGCCGAGCCTCGCGTTCGCCAGTTCCTGCAGACGCCACGAGTGGACGCCCAGGCCAAGAAGCGCGCCGTGCGCAGCGCCTTCGCCGGTCGGATCCCGGAGCACCTGCTCCGCTTTCTGCTGGTGGTCGTCGAGAAGCGCCGACAGGGTCTTCTTCCGCAGATCGCGGACGAGTACCACGCGCTCGTCGACGAGCTCCGCGGCCGCATCCGTGCCGACATCACGCTCGCCAATCAGCCGACGCCGGAGCTGCAGCGGGAGCTCGTGGCCACGCTGGAGCGGAAGCTGGGCAAGACGGTCGTTCCCACCTTCCGGGTCGATACGAGCCTGGTGGGTGGGATAGTGGTTCGGGTAGGGGACCAGATCCTGGATGGATCGATCCGCCGCCGGCTCGCAGCGCTCCGCCGCCGCCTCCTCGAGGTCAGGCTGCCCGACGCACCAGTAGTGAATTCAACTCTAGGATAGATCATGGCTACGGTCGAGTCGCAACTTCGCGCCAGTGAAATCAAGAACGTCCTGCTCGGCGAGATCGAGCGTTATGACGAGGAGCTCGGCGCCGAGGAGATCGGCGAGGTGCTCGAGGTGAAGGACGGCATCGCGCGCGTCTACGGCCTCTCGCAGACGATGTCGAGCGAGATGCTCGAGATCACCTCGTCGGAGACGGGCGAGACGGTGACGGCGCTGGCGCTGAACCTGGAAGAAGACAACGTCGGCGCGGTGGTACTCGGAGACTGGGCGCTGCTGCACGAGGGCGACCAGGTGCGCCGCACCGGCCGCGTGCTCGACATCCCCGTCGGCCCGGGCTTCCTCGGCCGCGTGGTGAACCCGCTCGGTGAGCCAATCGACGGCAAGGGCCCGATCCAGGCCGTCGAGCGCCGCGGCATCGACATCGTCGCACCCGGAATCGTGCTGCGGCAGCCGGTGAAGGAGCCGATGCAGACGGGGATCAAGGC
>JAHWJV010000157.1 GCA_019348265.1 Gemmatimonadota bacterium | reverse complement strand
GAACGCGGGCCGAACCGCTCCGTGGACCGCGAGGGAGCTGGCGCCCTAGGCTGTCACATTTTCAGGTTGGCGGGGTCTGTTCGGGACGAAGGAGGGCGGCGCCTTGCGCTGCCCTCCTTCGTTTATTACCATCGCCGTGGGTGCCCCAGCGGGTCGCGGTCCGGCACTAACCAGAAGTCCTTTCACGCCTTGGGCACCCCTTCCGCCCTGCGTTTCGTTGTCGTCGGGCCTGGTCACGCGGGTCGACTGCGGGTTCTGTCGAGCCCCCCGTGGTCTCCCCGCCTTCTGTAGCCACTTCCGGCTACGTTATTCACCCTCGGCAGGAGAATCCTGGTATGCGATGGACTTTCACGTTCGGCCTGGCGGTGGCGCTGATGGTGCCGCAGCTGAGCACAGCTCAAGCGGTGGGTCAGATCACGGGGGCGGTGACCAGCGAGGCGGGAGCGCCGATCTCGGGCGCGCAGGTGGTCGCGAGCGGCCGAGGAGCCGTTACTGGCGCGAATGGCCGTTTCAGTATCAGCGGGGTCCCGGTCGGACGCCACACGGTGCGGGCGACGAGCGTCGGATACTCGGAAGGAACCACTCAGGTCACCGTGGCCGCGGGTCAGACGGCGACCGCCAATATCCAGCTCGCCGCCAGGGTCGTTCAGCTCGAGGAGATCGTCGCGGTGGGCTACGGCACGGCGCGCAGGCGCGACGTGACCGGGTCGATCGCGTCGGTTACCGGCGAGCAACTGAGCGCCCGCGCCGCGCCGACCAGCGCGGTGTCCAACGCGCTCCAGGGCAAAGCCCCCGGTGTGCAGGTGATCACCAACTCCGGTACGCCGGGCGCGGGCGCCAGCGTACGTATCCGTGGGAGCAACTCTATCTCGGCGAACAGCGAGCCGCTCTACGTGATCGACGGCATCCCTGCGGCCCAGGGCACCCGGTCCACGGACCCGACGCAGAACCCCCTGAATACGATTGACCCGAGCAACATCGAGTCGATCCAGGTGCTGAAGGACGCCAGCGCCACCGCCATCTACGGTGCGCGCGGCGCGAACGGCGTCGTGCTCGTGACCACCCGCCGTGGGCGTGCGGGGCAGAATCGGGTGTCGGTGGAGACCAGCTACGGCGTCCAGACGCCGACTGATCGGATCAACCCGCTCACCGGCCCGCAATTCCGCGAGCTGGTGAACGAGGCGTATGTCAACGCGGGCCGCGCGCGGCAGTACACGGACGCGCAGATCTCGTCCGCACCGACGTACAACTATGCGGACCTGATGATGCGGAACGCCCCGCAGCAGAGTCACTCGCTCACCTTCTCCGGTGGCGGTGAGCAGACCCGGTTCCTGGTGGGCGGCAACTACGTAGACCAGGAGGGGATTCTCATCAACTCCGGGTTCCACCGGTACGGGGCACGGGCGAACCTGGACAGCAATCTGACTGAGCGGTTCCGCATGGGGAGCAGCGTGAGCGTCACCAGAGTCCAGCAGGACCTGAACCGCACGGAGAGCGGCGGCATCGGTGCCGGGGCGAACGGCATCCTGGCGGCCATCAACTTCGACCCGACGCTTCCGCCGTACGACGACCAGAACCGCCCGAACCTGAAGGCGCGCCTGGGCGAGCAGCTCGACAATCCTTACCTGAACGCACTCCTGATCGAGAACCCACGCCGCGTTACGCGTCTCCTCGGGAATGCTTATGGTGAGCTCGATGTCACCGATGCGATTCGGCTGCGAAGCACGTTCGGGGCGAATCTCGGCTTCGAGCGGACTCCCCAATACCAGCCGATCATCAGCCCGGCCGGGTCCGGCAACAATGGCAACGCCAGCGTCTACTCGAACCAGGGCGTGGAGCTGACGAGCGAGACCACCGCGAATTACAGGCGGGAGATGGGCCCGGGGAGCCTCGACGTTCTGGGTGGCTTCTCCGCGCAGACTTCGCGATTCGAGGATCAGTTCTCCGCCGCTTTCAACTTCCCGAGCGACCAGTTCAAGTGGAACAATCTGGGTGTCGGCAAGGTCCGCTCCGGGCTGAGCACCAACGCCGTGGACTGGACCCTGCTCTCGTACCTCGGACGCGCCAACTACAACCTGCTCGACCGCTACATCTTCACGGTCACCGGTCGGCGCGACGGCTCCAGCCGCTTCGGTGCGGAGAACAAGTGGGCGTTCTTCCCGTCCGCCGCCTTTGCCTGGCGCGCGATCGACGAGCCATTCATGCAGGATCAGGGTCTCTTCAGCGATCTCAAGGTGCGCCTGAGCTACGGAGTGACCGGCAACCAGGCGATCGAGGAGTATCAGTCGCTCGCCCGGCTCAGCACCGAGTTCGTCGCGATCGGGCGCGGTGGCGAGGCTGTCACCCTGGCCCCCTCCGGCGCCGCCGCGAACCCCGGCCTCAAGTGGGAGACGCAGCGCCAGTTCAACGTGGGCGCGGACTTCGGCTTCCTCGACAACCGGCTGACGCTGACGATGGACGCGTACCAGTCCAACACCAGCGACCTGCTGCTCCGGGTTCCCTTGCCCCGCATGTCGGGCTTCAGCTCGCAGCTGCAGAACGTCGGGTCGGTGCGGAATCGAGGCGTGGAGCTCGGAATCAACACCGTCAACTTCGAGGGCGACCGGTTCACCTGGCTGAGCACGCTGAACGTGTCGGCGAACCGAAACGAGGTGATCGACCTCGGCGGGGTGAGCGAGATTAGCCCCGGCAATGAGCGGTACGGGCACTTCATTGGAAGCACCAGCAGTCACATCGTCCGGGTGGGCGAATCGCTCGGCTCGATGTACGGCTATCGCGTGGACGGCCTCTTCCAGCAGGGTGACGCCTGCTACCTGAAGAACGCCACGCTTTGCGCCCCGGGCGAGTACAAGGTAGCGGACCTGGACAACGATGGTGTCATCACCCAGAACGACCGGACCATCATCGGCAATGCCCAGCCCGACTTGTATGGTGGCTTCACGAACAACATGACCTTCGGAGCGGTCACTCTCGACGCGTTCTTCAACTTCTCCATCGGCAACGACGTCGCGAACCTGAACCGCGTCTTCACCGAGCTGGTGACCGGCTTCCTCAACGAGGACGAGCGGGTGCTGAACCGCTGGACGCCGACCAACACGAACACCTCCGTCCCCCGGGCGAACAACGCTCGCCCGCGCCTCTTCTACAGCAGCATGGTGGAGGACGGGTCCTATCTGCGGCTCCAGAACCTGACGCTGGGCTACCGCTTGCCCTCCCAGCTGCTTCCCGGCGTGGACGGCGCGCGGCTCTTCCTGACCGGCCAGAACTTGTTCCTGCTCACGGAGTACACCGGGTTCGACCCGGAGGTGAACAGCATCGGCGGGGACGCGCGCTTCTCCGGAGTGGATATCGGCGCGTTCCCGCGCGCGCGTAGCTGGAACGTGGGCATGAACGTCACCTTCTGAGCCGCCGCTCCGCCCGGAGACGGCGGGAGCCCCGCTCCCTCCGGTGCCGAGCTGAGACGACACCTGAAATGGACCAATCGAGATGAACCGATTTCTTAGATTCGCACCGCTCGCGCTGTCGGTGGCGCTCACCGGATGCGAGAACATGCTGGAAGAAGAGACGAAGAGCTTCCTGACGACCGGAAGCTACTATCAGACGCCGGCCGACATTTTGAGCGCCACGCTCTCCGCGTATCAGCCGATCCAGTCGGCCGACGTCTGGAGGCGGTGGCTACTCTGGGACGTGGAGCTGGCCTCGGACCAGGTGCGCGTCCACCCCGACGAGCCGAACTTCGGAACCTACGCGCCGGGTCTACTCGGCTGGGGTCCCGAGATGAGCAACGCCCAGAACCCCTGGAACGGGCTCTACAGCACAATCTACCGGTCCAACCTCGTGCTGGACCGCGCACCCGCCGTGACGTTCACCAGTTCCGCGGATCAGACGCGCCTGATGGCGGAGGCCAAGTTCCTCCGGGCATACGCATACCTGTACCTGACCAAGTTGTACGACGCGGTTCCGCTGCTGCTCACCGTGGAGGACCACGCCAAATCCGCCGAGAAGTCGCGCACGCCCGTCGAGCAGATCCACGCGCAGATCGCGAAAGACCTGACGGAGGCGGTGACGGATCTCCCGGACGCGATCAGCAGCGCAGATTACGGGCGGGCCAGCAAGGCGGCCGCGCAGATGGTCCTCGCGGACCTTTACCAGTGGCGCGCGACCTTCCTGAAGAAGAACGAGTGGCAGCAGGCGTCCGACGCGGCCAAGCGGGTCATCGACAACCCGCGCTGGGGGCTGAACGATGACTACCTCACCACCTTCCTGCCGACCGGCCGCGGCAACAAGGAGTTGATCTGGATGGTCCCGTCTTCCGGGACCGAGGGTCGGTCCAGCTTCGACATCTTCTGCAACTGGTTGCCGCGCGAGCTCGGCTTCGGCACCGCGGGTGGCTGCGAAGTGATCGGGCAGCCGACGAAATGGATGTTCGATAGCTTCGCTAAGGGTGATTACCGGCACGAGGTCACCTATCGAACGGGCGGCTGCAGCACCTCCGCCAGTGTGGGGTGCAGGACCTTCAGGTGGCCGAACGTGTTCAAGTACCGCCCCACGAACCGCGGAGTGGGCGGCCCGGCGGACGTCGACTTCCCGCTCTATCGCTACGCCGAGGCGCTGCTGATCTACGCCGAGGCGCAGAACGAGTTGGGGAACACGGCCGAAGCTATGCGCGCGGTGAACCGGATTCGGGCGCGGGCGCGGAAAGGAACCGGCAGCGAGAGCCGCACTTCTCCGGCCGACCTGCCGCTCAACCTGGGTAGGCTGCAGGCGCGAGAAGCGATTTACATGGAGCGGAACTGGGAGCTCGCGCACGAAGGGAAGCGCTGGTTCGACCAGGTGCGGCGCGACTCCATCGAGCCGGGATACTGGAGGAACACGCTCATCCAGAACGATCCGGAGACCGCGGCGCGCGGTGACGTCAGCGAGTTCCGCAAGCGCTTGCCCATCCCGGGCAACGAGCTCCGCCTCAATTCGAACCTTGAGCAGAACCCGGGTTACTGACCCGATCGGCTGAAATGCAATGCTCCCACCCGCGACGAGCTGGTGGGAGCATTGTTTTTAGCAGCGTCGGACCTCCGGTGCTCGGCCCGCAGGGCGGGCGAGGGCCCGCGTCTCGGGGCGATCGATCTCGGCGCAGCCGCGGGGCACATGGAAGGCGCCAATGCTAAAGTTTTCGAGCCGGGTGTCCGAGACTGACCTACAATTCGATAGCTCCGCACGCCTGTCTCACCGCGGTAATCCCTCAGCAAGTGAGCCGCTATGATCCCCGATCGCCGCCAGTACGCCCTCAGCAAGGATCAGCCGATTCTGGAGCAGGCGCGTCGCCGCAAAAAGGGCACGGCAGTGGACCGTGAAGCCCTCGAGGTCGAGTTCTGGACGAAGTTTCCGTTGGAGAAGTTCGCTCGTGGATGGCAGCGCGACGTCGCGCGGTTGACGCAGGCCGCCTAGGCGCCACTCCCCGCCCGCAGCAGGATCGTGAACGTCGAACCGCTTCCCTCCGCACTCGTCGCTTCCAGGCGGTGACCCATCAGCTCCAGAAGCCTTCGGCAGATCGATAGCCCGAGGCCCGCGCCCTCATAGCTGCGCGTGCTGCTGTTGTCTGCCTGCTCGAAGGTCTCGAAGATCGCGCGAAGCCGGTCGTCGGCGATACCGGCCCCAGTGTCCCGCACCTCGATCCGGTCAGCCGAGCCATCCGCAGCCGCGGCGACCGTCACGGTAACCTGGCCTTCCCGGGTGAACCGGATGGCATTGTCCAGCAGCCGGCGCAGCACGTCGGACAGGAGGAGCGGGTCGGTGACGATCGGCGCGACAGACTCGGGCACCACCGCCTCTATGCGCAGCCCACCACGCTCCGCTCGCGCCTCCATCGCTTCCACTGCGTCGAGCGCCAGCGGGCCCAGGTACACCGGATATACGTCCGGCCTGATGTTCCCCTGCTCGATCCCCTGCAGATAGAGGATGTCGTCGATCAGCGTCACCATTCGGTCGACGTTGCGACTCGCCATTGCCAGCATGCGGAGCGTGTGCTCGGACGCGCCGTCCAGGAGCACCTCGAGCACGCCGCGGATCGGGTTCAGCGGGGTCCGAAGCTCGTGGCTCATCTTCGCCAGGAACTCGGTCTTGGCCAGCGCGGCAGCCTCGGCGCGCGCGAGCGCCGTCTCCAGCTCCACGGTCCGCGCCCGGACCATCTCCTCCAGCATGGAGTTCTGCTTCTGGATCTCGGTGTGCAGCCGCCGCGCCTCGAGCAGGTTCCGGATGCGGAGCATCACCTCCAGGTTGTCGAAAGGCTTGGCGACGAAGTCCGTGGCCCCTTCCGCCAGCGCGCGCTGGCGGACCGCGGTGGATGAATCGCCGGTGACCATCACGATGGGCAGATAGCCGGTAGCGAACTCGCTGCCGCGGATCTGCCCGACGACCTCGAATCCGTTCATCCCGGGCATGTGCAGGTCGACGAGCACCAGGTCCGGGCGGATCAGATCGAACAGCTCCAGCGCCTGTCGTGGATCGTGCGTGGTCACGACGCGATACCCGGCGCGGCCGAGAAGTGCCTGGAGGAGCCGCAGATTGGCTTCCTCGTCGTCGATGGCGAGGATGCAGCCGGGAGGCGGGGCGTGAGAGGCAGGCGTGTTCACGCCTTCAATATAGCCTGGCGCCTCGTGAAGGCGAGTGGACGCCGGGCGCGGTCCGCGGCCGCTGGCGCTTGCTCGGCTGAATCCCGCGAGGTACGCTTAACGTAGTATACGCCACCGAGATCACGCTCCGTATTCACGATGCCTTCCCAGATGTACGGTATAGAAGGTCTCCTTGCCGGCCACACCCTCGTCCACCGCTACCGGATCGACGCGGTGGTGGGACGCGGTGGCATGGGGGCCGTTTACCGTGCCCATGATCTGCGTCTCGGGCGCGAGGTAGCGGTGAAGGTGATCACCGTGGCCGCGGGAGACGCCGACGGCCACCGCCGCCTGCGTGCGCGGTTCCTTCGGGAGGCTCGCGCCGCCGCCGGTCTGCACCACCCCAACGTCGTCCAGGTCTTCGACTACGGCGACGACCCGACCCTCAGGCTCGATTTCCTGGTGATGGAGCTGCTGCGCGGCGAAGATCTCGCGACCCGGCTGAACCGGAAGGGCCCCCCCGCCATCGCTACCGCGCTCGACATCCTGCACCAGGCGGCTCGCGGGCTCGCCGCCGGCCATCGCGCCGGGCTCGTCCACCGCGACATCAAGCCCGGCAACCTGTTCCTGGAGCCGGGTGACCGCATCGGCGAAGTCCAGGTGAAGGTCCTCGACTTCGGTATCGCCGACATCGCCGCTCTGGACGAAGAGACGGTCACGCACCTGACGGTTGCCGGCCGCTCGCCGTTCTCGCCGGCGTACGCCTCGCCGGAGCAGCTGCGGGCGGAGACGCGGCTCACCCCCGCGACCGACGTCTTCAGCCTCGGAGCCGTGGGTTTTCACCTGCTCACCGGGAGGCGAGCCTTCCGAGCGACCGACGCGGCGCAGATGGTGGTGGAGCTTTCCGCCTCGCTGGCTACGGAGCTCCCCCGCGTTAAGGGGCTGATGCCCAACGCCAGGGCCATCGTGCAGCGGGCGCTGTCGCCTGATCCGGGCGACCGCTTCCGGGATGCGGCTTCGATGGCCGCTGCGCTCGAGCCGCTCGTCGCGCACCGACGGCACGACGAGGCCGAAGAACCCGAGGTGCGCGGCATCCGCGTCTCCAGCGAGGACGACCATACGCTGCTGGCGGACCCCGAGCCGCGCCGCGTGCGGACGGCCGAACCGCAGCGGGTGGCGCGCGACCCTTTTCCAAGCGGCACGCGAGCCTACGCGGCCGGGCAGACTCAGGCCGCGCCCCAGCTCCGGGAGATGCTGGAGCGGCCCGCGCCGCCGGCACGGATCCC
>JAHWJV010000156.1 GCA_019348265.1 Gemmatimonadota bacterium | reverse complement strand
GTGCCCGTTCTCGGCGGAGAGCGTATGCCCATACCACTGCCCGAAGGTGCCGGATCCCGCTCGCAGGTCCACGGCTACGTCGAAGACTTCACCCGCGAGCACGGAGACGAGCTTTCCCTGCGGGTGCGGTGACTGGAAGTGCAGCCCCCGCAGCACTCCACGCGCGGAGACGGAGGCGTTGTCCTGGACGAACGGACCCGTGATCCCGGCGTCGGCGTAGCGGTGCTCGTTCCAGGTCTCCAGGAAGCGTCCGCGATCGTCGCGGAAGACGCGTGGCTCGAGGATGTAGAGGCCGGAGAGCGGGGTCGGCGTGCACTTCATCCCCAGTGCTCCTGTTCCAGCAGCTCCACGAGGTAGCGACCGTAGCTGTTGCGTCGCATCGGCTCGGCCAGCGCCGCGAGCTGCGCACGGTCGATGAACCCCATCCGGTAGGCGATCTCCTCCGGGCAGGCGATCTTCAGCCCCTGCCGCTTCTCGATCGTCTCGATGAACCCGCTCGCCTCGTGCAGCGACTCGTGCGTCCCGGTGTCCAGCCAGGCCATCCCCCGCCCGAGGATCGACATGCGCAGCTCGCCACGCTCGAGGTAGGCGCGGTTCACGTCCGTGATCTCGTACTCGCCGCGAGCGGAGGGCTTCAGCCCCGCGGCGATGTCCACCACCTGGTTGTCGTAAAAGTAGAGGCCGGTGACCGCGTACGGCGACTTCGGCTTCGCCGGCTTCTCCTCGATGCTCACGACGCGCCCGTCCCTGTCGATCTCCGCCACGCCGTAGCGCTCCGGATCCTTCACGTGGTAGCCGAACACCGTGGCACCCGCCCTCGGGATGGCTGCTTCCTGGAGCATCTCGCTCAGCCCGTGGCCGTGGAAGAGGTTGTCCCCGAGGATCAGCGAGACCGCGTCCCCACCGACGAAACCCCGCCCGATGGTGAACGCCTGCGCCAGACCGTCCGGCCTTGGCTGCACGGCATACGAGAACTCCATCCCCCACTGCTCGCCTCCACCGAAGAGCTGCTCGAAGCGCGGCAGGTCCTCGGGGGTTGAGATGATGAGGATCTGACGGATACCCGCGAGCATCAGCGTGCTCAGCGGATAATAGATCATCGGCTTGTCGTAAACCGGGAGGAGCTGCTTGCTCACGGCCCGGGTGATGGGGTAGAGGCGCGTGCCGCTCCCCCCGGCGAGAATGATGCCCTTCATGCTCCGGAGTCGTGTAGTGGCCGTGGGTGAAGCAAGGGAATCTCAGAGACCGTTGAACTTACAGTGCGCCCGGCGAGTTTCAAGACGTCGTATACCTGTATCTCGGCGTTGTTTTGGCGACCCGGGTAGCTCGCGTACGATGAGCCCCGCTCGACGCGCCGGTCGCGCCCGCAGCAAGCACGTGCACGCCGGAGCATCATCCACGCCGCACGTGACCACTCGCAACTCGACACTTCCCACCTGCCAGACGACTGGCGCTCCAGCCTAAAAGCACGCACTGTGTGGTCGGAGCCTCAGCGTTTCCTGCGCGTCATACCCGAGCCGCGGCCACTTGGTGGACGCAGGAAGACGCACCCGCGGCGGGCCTCCAGAGGGGATGCTGTAGAAATCCGGCGATCTAGCCGAGACTAGCTGGCGAGGGGGTGTTTCATCCGGCGGGAGGGGCCGCTAGGCTTCGATCGCCGAACAGGGGAGAGCCTGGCGAGCACCGGCGGCCGATCGGGTACGCAGGGGAATGACGGAAACAGGGTGGACCTCGTCATCAGGCCGCGGGCGTGCGGCGGGACTCTTCGGGGCGGACGCGGAGAGCGCTTTCTGGAAAGCCTTGGCCACGGTCTGAAAAGCGCCGCGGTCGCGGAGGGCGTTGGGGCTGAGCTCGAGGTAGGCTCGGAATGCGTTACGCAACGCGGCATCCGAAGAGTAGCCACAGGCGAGCGCGACGCCGAGCACGGAGCGGCCCGGGTCGTCCAGGAGCTCGGCGGCGAGAAGGAGCCTCATCCAGGCGAGAAGCTGCCGGGGTGCCGGAAGGCCGGCGTTGCGACACCAGCGTTGCAGCGTGCGCGGGGTGACGTGCAGGGACCGCGCGAGGTCGCGACCCACTCCGCCGGTGGAGACCACGTCGGTGGCGCTCATCACGATCGCGCGCGCACGTCCACTCATCGTCGCCGTGAGGGTCCGCTGGAGCAGGGTGCGCAGCGGGCGGCCGCGGGAGGACTCCAGCACGCGTGCAATGGCGTGGGCGGTATCCTCCTCTTCCAGACTGATCATCCGGGTGACGCCCCACTCGCCGAGCGTGCGCATCTGCTCGAGGCAGCCGCCGCGGATCTCGCACGCCGCGATGACGGTGGCGGAGGGGAATTCGCGCAGGAGGCCGTGCAGGGCGCTGGAGAGGCCGTGGCGGGCGTGATCCCCGCCGTACGGATCCACGATGACGATGGCGAGCGGCGGCGCCGAGTGGAGCGCCTCGCGCAGGTCGGACCAGGAGGAGACGGGAAGGAACCGGTACCGCTGCGAACAGGCACGCTTCACCCGCTCACAGAAGGCGCGATCCGGGTGGAGCAGGAGCACCGGCGGCACGACGCGATTCACAGGATGTCCGGTATTATTCGATGGGCAATCGTCCGCAGTCTCGCGCCGGTCGGCGGGATGGGGCAGCTTCTATCTACGTGCTGCGCCCCGCGCCAACCGCCACTCGAAGGAGCTCGATCATGAAAGCATTCCGACTCGTTCTCGCCCTCGCTGCCGTCCTGGTGGCGACCGCCTGCAGTGGGGACAGCCCCACGGCGCCGAGCGTCAGCGTTCCGAGCCAGAACACCGGGATCGGATCGCCCGGCTGATCGAGCAGGCGCGGAGCAGCGCGTCTAGACGGCGGACGCGCCCACCAGGTGTGCGTCCGCCGTCTCGTCGAGCAAACCGGCGAGCTCGCTCGCGAGCTCGCTGACGGCGTTCGGGACCCGGATGGCGCTCGCGCCGCGCAGGGTGGCAGCGACGCGGTCACCCCGGATTGAAGCGAGGGTCGCCTCCGCCTCGAACCTGACGCGTGCCTGGGCCTGGTTTTCCGCGAGGCGGAGAGCGGCCGCCGCCGCTTGCTCGGCCGAGTCCCACCGGCCGAGGCTGGCGGCGCCGTGAGCCACATCGAGCCAGGCGTCGGGCATAAGCGCCGCGAGCGCCGGATCGGTGCTGAGGTCCCGCAATTCCGCCACGGCCGCATTGAATTGTGTCCCGTCGCCGGCACCACCACTGGCTCGTGCCAGGCTGCTCGAGACGTGCACGCGCACGAGTCGATCGGACAGCCGGGGGCCGACCTTGGCGAGCAGACGCACCGCGGGTGCGAACCACCCCTCCTTGATCCAGCCATATGCGACGTCGTGGACCAGATTGGCGGAGAGGGGGTGCGCGGGTCCATAGATCGTGAGCGCGTTGCGGATGCACGCGCAGGCGTCCGCCCAGCGGCCCGCCTGGATCGAGACGATGCCCAGGTCTGAAAGTGCCCAGCCGCGGAGCTCGCGGAGGTGGTGCCGGGTGGCGGTTCGATAAGCCAGGACCAGGGCGCGACGCGCCGACGGCAGGGCGCCTCGATGCGTGAAGACCTTCCCCAGACCGACGTACGCCTGCGTGTAGGCGGTCCAGTTCTCCGCCGCGCGAGCGGCTACGATCGCCTGCCGGAACCAGGTCTCCGCCCGCGCGTACTCGGCCCGATTTCGCGCCATGCGGCCGACCGAGCAGGCCGCGTCCGCGTCCGCGGGGGACGTGAGAGCGGCGGCCTGCATGAAGAGGAGGGCGCTGGCCGAAGCGTTTCGGGCGGCTGCCCAGGCCGATAGCGCGCGGCAGGCGCCGGCGATCATCACGGCATCCGCCTCGCCGGGCGCGTCCAGCAGCGCCGCCAGCTCCTGAAGCGGCTGCTCGATCGCAGCCTCCGCCGAGGTGGCGCGGATCTCGGCGCGCCGCCTCTCCCCCGCCCCGGTCGCGAACAGCCCGGCCCGGTCTTCGTGGTGAGCGCCCGCCCAGAGCATCACGTTCTTGTACGACTTCCAGAGCACGACGGCGACGTCGCTGTCGAACTCGCGCAGGATCTCGCCACCCTCGAAGAGTTCGGCCGTGTCGGTAAGCGGGAACGGAACCCGATGCCGACGCCGGGGCCGCTTCTGAACGGTAGGCTGCCGCATGATGATCATGGGGTCGAGGTGGTATACCCGGCGGCGCCGGGGGAGCCAATATGTCGGCTCTTTACCGCCAGATCCAGTGTGTTGTGACTGAAGCGCCGGATCACGGCTCCAAACGGCCGTCCCGGTAGACCTGAACGCCACCGGAAGTGCCGTGGATCAGGAGGCGTGCCGCCCGCCCGCCGTAGCACCGCATCAGGTCGTGCATCATCGGCTCCTCGCCCCCCCACGGATAGCCGTAGACGAGGTCGAAGTCCTCGAGCGGGTGACCCAGCTCGAGGTAGCCGGAGGACCCCTCGCCGATCGTGCCGAGCCGCCCATCGCCATCACGAGGGCGCCAGGCGTATCCGGTTGGGAGGAAGCTTCCGGCGGCGAAGCGGGCGTTGGAGCCGAACTTCCTGGCGAGCTCTCGCGCCACCTCCACGAGCTGCGCGTCGCACTCGATGCCGTACGCCTCGAAACCGAGCAGATCAGCCATGATGGTGATCACCCCGGTCGCGGAGCCCCACTCCAGGAACTTCAGGCCGGGGGCGCGTAAGGCGACGAGAGCCGCCTGCACCCGCGAGTAGTCGGCCGGGACGAAGGGATGGAAGTGGTCCTGGCGCACCTCCGCGTCGAAGCGGTGCCAGATGTCCTGCCCCTCCTCCGAGAGCGCGTAGATCTTCTCCAGGACGGAAGGGTGCACCTCGGCGACGCCGACGGGCACGCTCGAGCTCATCGAGGAATCAGGGGGGCGTCCCGTCTTCTTCGTCGGAGTCGAGCTCCTCCGACTCGTCGACGCCGTCTTCCGTCTCGTCAGTGCCGGTCCCCTCGATTTCTCCGCCCTCGCGCCGCAGTCGCTTCTTTTCCGCCTTCTCGTCGCGCTTCTGCTGCTTCTTCACTTCCTTCTGCCGCTTCTCGAAACCGTAGTTCGCTCTTCTCGCCATGGGCCCTCCCGCTGGCTGGCCGACCGCGGGGTGCTCGCTCGAGCCCCGCCGCTCCTGCCGTGTACGATGCCGCGCGTAGCATGCTGCCGGCAGAATTTAGCGCACGATGGTGCAAATAGCGATCTTGGCGTGACGATGGGCGCCGGCCGCGGTGGGGCAGGTCACTCCGCGAGCCGGCGCTCCGCAGGAACGGGATGGCGGGTCCGGGCCCGCTCAGGGGCGGTCGTAGCCCTTCGGCTGGATCACCAGGGTGAAGCGGCTGGGATCCTTCGAGAAGAAGAGACCGGCCCGGCGGGAGGATTCCCCGGGCAGGTAATCGATGGTTACCCCGCTGGTCTCGACGCTCCGCGCGCCCGCTTTCAGCTCCCCCTCCACCTCGAGGCCCGCGGCGGTCGTCCGCCCCGAATTGAGCGCCTGGAATTCGACCAGGTAGAGGTCACCGACCTTTCCCACGCGCTCGACCTCGATGCGGACATTCGGAGGCGTGGGCGGCCCCGCCATCGCTTCGTAGACGAACGTTCCGATCACGCCGAGCACCAGCAGCGAACTGAATGCCGCTGCGACCCACTCCCATGGGGAAACGGCGCCGGGTGCGGCCGTGCCGGCGCGCCCGCTCTCCCGCTCCGCGCTGGATTCGCTCATGAGTCGTCCGACTGCAGGATCAGGCGGGCCGCCGCGGCTCCGAGTCCGGCGGGGAAACCGAGGACAACCGCCTTCATCACGATCATGGAAACGGGCGCGTCCTCGAAGCGGCCGAAAGTCCAGAGCACGTACGCGCTGATCAGGAGCGCCACCGTGTATCCCACGACCGTGTAGCGGAAAAAGATGCTCATCATACCAATGCCCGTGGCGGGGGTCGGCTGTCCCTTGAACT
Source organism: Gemmatimonadota bacterium (assembly GCA_019348265.1). GTDB lineage: Bacteria > Gemmatimonadota > Gemmatimonadetes > Longimicrobiales > Longimicrobiaceae > JAHWJV01. Next base: position 2,031 of record JAHWJV010000156.1, on the reverse strand, counting down.
CGACCGCGTAGACGAACGCGTGCATGAGTACCAGGGAAGCCGCGGCGAGCGCGAGGCCGTGCCAGGGAGTCATGACGAAGGCGATCAGGATCATCTCCTCGGTGGGGGCGACGTTGAAGGCGAGGAAGAGCGCGCCGACGGACATGAAGAAGATCTCCTTGGCGTAGCCCGGCAGCCGCTGCCGTTTGGCCTCCACCGTCTCCTCGCCGTCCCCGCCGAGCTGGCTGGATGCGAGCGCCGCGCCGAAGCTCGCCGGCACCGCCTGTAACGAGACCTTCCCGATGATCTCCACGAACGGCATCGCCAGATCGATGACGTTGAAGACGAGGAGGACGAAGGCGGCGGAGACGAACCCCACGCCGTACGCTACCATGCCGTCGATCACGTCGTCGCCCCAGGTGGCGGTCTCCTTGAAGCCGGAGTAGTGGTCGAGGCCGATGAGCATGGGGATCATCAGCGTCATGAGGATGACCAGGCGGACCCGGTCCATGTAGAAGCCGAGCCACCACATCTCCATCGTCATCAGCAGCGGCAGGGAGAAGAAGATGGCCGCTCCGAACGCTCTGCCGAGCCCGGCGAAGAACTTCCGGTCAGTGCGCGAGACTGTCACCGGAGCACCTGCGCATGGGGTACGTTCGTAGCTGCGCTTCCGGGCGCGCGGAAGTGGGCGCGGATCGTCAGATGCAGCGCGGGGAGGGCATCAGCCGGGAGAGTCACCACGGAATGACGGGGGTGCGGGCGTCGAGGGGATCCGCCCACCGCTGGTTCGGGATCAGAGGGCTCCAGCCGGGCCGGAGCGGGTCCTGATCGTACGGGTAAGAGCCCAGGCGGAGGAACTGCTCGTGGTACTCGCCAAGCTTGTCTCGGTCCAGGCGGACGCCGAGCCCCGTCCCGGTGGGCACCGCGATGGAGCCGCCCTCGTACGGCAGCTTCCCGCCGACGATGATGTCGTCCTGGAGCTGGTGATAGTGGGCGTCCGCTGCGAAGGCGAGGTTGGGGATCGCGGCGCCCAGGTGCAGCATCGTGGCGAGCTGGATGCCGAGCTCGCCGGACGAGTGCACCGCGACTCCGAGCTGAAAGGTCTCGCAGATCCCCGCCGCCTTGATGCACGGACGGACCCCGCCCCAGAAGGTGGTGTCGAGCAGGATGACGTCCACAGCGGTGTCTAGAACGTTGGCGGCGAGCTGCTCGAACCCGACGACCACCGTGTTGGTCGCGAGCGGCATGCGCACCTTCTCGCGAGTGCGCCGCATCCCGTGCAGGCCGAATACCGGATCCTCGAGATAATCGTTGCGGATGTCCTCGATCTGCTGACCGAACCAGATCGCCTGCTCGGTCGACCAGACCCCGTTGGGATCGATGCGGAAGCTGTCTCCCGGCAGAGCGTCGGCGAGGGCGCGGTAGCACTCGAGCTCGTATTCAGGGGCGAATACCCCGGCCTTGAGCTTGTGTGAGGTGAAGCCGTAGCGCTCCTTGAGCGCGACCGCATCGGCGACGAGGTCGTCGGGCGTGCGGATCTCGCCGGCACCGTCACGCGGGCTCGGGTAGCGGAAGAAGAGGTAGGACGCGAACGCCACGCGCTCGCGGAGACGGCCGCCGAGGATGTCGCACACCGGGACCCCCCAGCGTTGGCCCAGGAGATCGAGGCAGGCGAACTCTAGGGCCGCGAGCATCTGCGTGCGGTTGTTGTACAGGGACGCGGTGGGGTTGGCGATGAGGAAGCGCATCTCCTCCAGTTGGGCCGGGTCGCGCCCGAGGAGGTACGGCTTCAGCCCCTCGAAAGCGGCCACTGCGCTCTCGCCGCCGCCGCCCATCTCCCCCAGCCCGACGAGACCCTCGTCCGTCTCGACCTCCACGATCGTCCGCACGAATCGGCCCCAGTGGCAGCCGTTGGCGTGGCGGAGCGGCCCGACGAGCGGGACGCTTACCGGCGTCACCCGGAGGTCCGTGATCTTCATCGTGAAAGGTCCAGGCGTTCGTCCGAAGGCACGCTTGCCGGCTCCATGCGCGGGACCAGCAGGTGGATGACCG
>JAHWJV010000155.1 GCA_019348265.1 Gemmatimonadota bacterium | reverse complement strand
GGGGAAGACCACCCTGCTCCGGATGATCCTGGGGGACGAGTCGCCCGATGACGGCACGATCGAGCTCGGCGAGAATACACGCATCGCCTACTACGACCAGCGGCGTGAAGACCTCGATCCCGAAGCGAGCCTCCTGGAGTCTATCTCGAACCAGGATTGGGTGATCGCGGCGGGGCAGCGCGTGCACGTGCGGAGCTACCTGGAGAGCTTCCTCTTCCCGACCGTCGTGCACGAGCAGAAGGTGCGGAGCCTCTCCGGAGGGGAAAGGAACAGGCTGCTCCTCGCGCGGTTACTACTGCAGGACGCCAACCTCCTCATCCTGGACGAGCCGACCAACGACCTCGACCTGGTGACCCTGCAGGTCCTCGAGGCGGCGCTGGCGGATTTCCCCGGCTGCCTTCTCGTAGTAACCCACGACCGCTACTTCCTCGACAAGCTCGCCACCGGGCTCCTGGTATTCGAGGGAGATGGCGTGGTCCGGAGACACGAAGGGGGATACGACCTCTACCGCCGGCTCCGCGAGGCGCGACTCGCGGCGGAGACGGAGCGGGCCCGCCCCGCGCCCGCGAGGGCTCCACGGAAGGCAGAACCGCCGGCGCCGGTGGGCCGGAAGCTCTCATTTCGCGAGAAGCAGGAGCTGGATGGAATCGAGGTCGCCATCCTCGCCGCGGAAGAGGAGAAGGAGCGGTTGTCGGCAATTCTTTCAGTTTCTTCATTCTACGTCGATACTCCCGAGAAGGTAGCCGGGGTGACGGAAGCATACCGTCTCGCGAGCGAGCGCGTGGACCAGCTGTACGCCCGTTGGGCGGAGCTGGAGGAGGTCTCCTCCGCGCGTTAGTTCCAGACGGAGGTCCTCCTTGACGGTTCGAGGTCCGCCGCGTAAGCTTGCTCTCCCCACCCAGGCCATCCCCAGGCTGGTGGCCGGTCCCGTCGTCGTTGTTCCTTTCGCCGTCTCGTCCAAAAAATGCTTCTCCATCTGCTTCTGGCCGCCACCTCGGCGGTCCCTGGCGACACGTCTCGTGTGCCCGCATCCCTCATGCTGGCCGCCAAGCCGCTGTACGCGAATTCCGCCCTGGCCTCTTCGGCCGCACCCGACCACCCCATCGACGCACCGCACGTGGCGGGGCTCGGGATCGCGGAGCTCCTCCAGGCCGAGCGCACCGTGCTCGCGGAGGTCGAGCGCGGCGCCTTCCCCGGAGCGGCCATCGCCGTCGGACGCTGGGGCCGGACCGTCGTGGAAGACGGCGTCGGCCGCATCGGCTGGGACGCCGCGGCCCCGAACGTCGATCCCGACAGAACCGTCTATGACCTCGCATCGCTGACCAAGGTCGTCGCGACTACCACCGCGGTCATGCTGCTCGTCGAGGACGGCAAGATGCAGCTCGACGCGCCGGTCTCGACGTACATCCCCGCTTTCTCCGGCGGCGCCAAGAACCGCGTCACGATTCGCCATCTGCTCACCCACACCTCCGGGCTCCCGGCCGGGGCGAGTCTTCCGTCCTCATCGCCATCCTACGCGCTGGCTCGGGCGATCGGCATCTCGCTCACGCGCGCACCAGGCCTCGCGGTCGAGTACTCGGACATCGGCTTCGTCATCCTCTTCGCGGCCGCGGAGCAGGCGGCCGGTGAGCCGATCCCGCAGCTCCTCGAGCGCCGCGTCTTCGCGCCGCTCGGAATGACCTCTACGACCTACTATCCCGGCGGCGGCGCATGCTGGAACTGCGCTCCGACCGCGCAACGGCCCAACGGCACCCTCTACCAGGGCACCGTGCACGACCCGATCGCCCGCGCCCTCGGCGGCGTCGCCGGCAACGCCGGCCTGTTCTCCACCGTCCACGATCTCGGCTACTTCGCCGCCATGCTCGCCAGCGGCGGTGAGCTGAACGGCATCCGGGTGCTGAGAACCTCCACGATCACCATGTTCACCCAGCGGCAGCTCGGAGCAGGTACCCGCGCGCTCGGGTGGGATACACCCGAGCGCAACGGAACCGGCGCCGCCGGTATCAAGATCTCCCCCCGCGCCTTCGGCCACACCGGCTTCACCGGTACCTCCGTCTGGATCGATCCGGACCGCGGCACCTGGACGGTCCTGCTCGCCAACCGGACCTTCGAGCCCCGTGCCCCGAACCGCATCCAGTCCGTTCGGCGCACCGTCCACGACTGGGTCGCCACGGCGGTCAATCCCGGCGCCGTGGAGTAGCGCGGCTCTGCAGCTCAGAAACAGAAGATCCCCCTGGAGCGTCCAGAGGGATCTTTGTTTTATTCCACCCTGCTTTACCCCACGCGCGCCCTGCTTGACCTCCTCCGGGCCAGTCCGTAAGTTATCGATGAGATTGATCGAACCCGATCATTCGTTCAGGAATGGAACTTTCCGCCCGCTGCACGTTTAACTCAGCCGATACGGGCAAAGGGTTGGCGGCTCGACCCCTCCTCGCCCACTATTACACATAGCAACCATGGGCACGGCCTCGCATTCGGCGGAGCCGTAGTGAGAGCGCGTATGGAGTCGGGTACCGGAGTCGGAGCGTCGGAGCTACTTCTCACGGGTGGTCGCGGGGTCCGCGATGGGCGCTGAACTGGTCGGAAACGGCACGCCGAAATTGCTGTCAACCCACAGTACATGCAGGAGGTTCTCCTCGTGACACGCATTACGACCAAGACGATCGGGTTGCTGGCGGTGCCGATGCTCGGCAGTGCGCTGGTGGCTTACCGGGCGGTCCCGGATCAACAGCAAGCGCTGAACATCACGGTCCCGCAGGGTTTCGCGGTCGAGCAGGTGCTCAGCCCCGCGGACGCGCAGAGCATCGTCGCGCTGACGTTCGACAACCAGGGGCGCATGGTGCTCGGGAAGGAGTTCGGGAACGTGGTGACGCTGATCCCGAACGGCAGCGGCGGCTTCGAGCAGCGCATCTTCACGGAAGAAGTTCACACCTCGCAGGGTCTCTATTTCGACGGGTCGGACCTGATCTTCGACGGCGTCGGCCCGCAGGGTGTCGGCCTGTACCGCGTGACGGACGACAACGGCGACGCGCGGGGTGAGCGGGTCGAGCTGATCGAGCTGTCGACGGGTACGATCGGCGACCACGGTCCGCACGCGCCGTTCTACGGTCCGGATGGCCACATGTACTGGACGCACGGCAACTTCTCGAGCACGTACAGCGAGCCGTCGCCGCTCTCGCCGGTGCGGATCTATAAGGAGGCTTCGCTTCTGGAGCGTCCGGACCCGCGCGGGTTCGGCAGCCAGTACGAGGCGGGCCCGGGCGCGCTCTTCATGCGCAAGGCGCTGCCGAGCAAGAGCGCCGGGAACACGCCGGACGCCGGCGCCGCGGGCAACCAGGAGTGGGAGCTCTTCGCGCACGGGATGCGGAACCAGTACGACGGCGCCTTCAACCTCATGGGCGAGCTGTTCACCTTCGACTCCGACATGGAGTGGGATCGTGACCTCCCCTGGTACCGCGGCACCGCGCTCTTCCATGTCGTTCCGGGCGCCGACTTCGGCTACCGCGAGGGGACGGGAAAGCACCCCTGGTACTACCCGGACGTGCTGCCTCCGCTGGAGGATCTCGGCCGTGGCTCGCCGACCGGTGTGACCATGCTGCAGACGTACAACTACCCGGCCGAGTACTGGGACTACATGCTGTCCTCGGACTGGTCGCGTGGGCGCGTGGTCGGAACCCGCCTCGTCAAGAGCGGCGCGACGTATCAGCCCGCGGCGCCGAGCACGAACTTCATGTACGGCGAGCCGCTCAACGTGACCGACCTGGAGGTGGGTCCGGACGGCAACCTCTACTTTACGCTGGGGGGGCGCAGCACGGGCGGTGGCGTTTATCGCCTCGTCTACCGCGGCAACGACGCGATGCAGCGGCCGGCGGCGAACACTCCGATCGACCGCGTGCTGACGATGATCCAGCCCCGGTCGCCGTTCAGCCGCGAGCTGGCGCGGACGACCAAGGCGCAGATGGGCGGGAACTGGGAGCGTCAGCTGGACCTGGTGGTACGGAACGCGGGCGCCACGCCCGAGCGGCGCGTGCGGGCGATGGAGCTCCTGCAGGTGTTCGGGCCGGAGCTGGACGAGGCGGATCTGGTCGCACTTCGGGCGGACCCCTCCTGGGAGGTTCGTGCGGCTTCGACGTACTACCTGGGGCTGAAGACCAGCGAGACGGCGCAGCGCGAGCTGGTGGCGCGGCTGAAGGACAACGACCCGTTCGTCGTGCGCAGGGCAGCCGAGGCGCTGGTACGCACCGGCGTCCACCCCATCCGGAACGCGCCGATCGATCCGGTAGCGGACGTGTTCCCGCTTCTGGCCAGTCCCGACCGTTTCGTTCAGCACGCCGGGCGGACGCTCCTCAAGGAGATCAACCCGAACCGCTGGAAGGCGGCGGCGATGACCGCTACGGGCCAGACGGCCGTCAACGCGCTGATCGCCTACATCGACGCGATGGAGAGCCCGGACGTCTGGGACATGACCCAGATCGTCCGCCGGGACCTGGAGCTGCTTCAGGCGAACCCGAGCGGCGCAGAGCTGATGGGCGTTCTACGGCTGATCCAGCGTACGATCCTGGAGAGCAACGGCGTCACCAACTTCCCGGCGGGCGCGAGCGCGCCAGGGAACATGCAGAACCGCCAGGCGACCGGGCTCCAGGGTGGGGCGCAGCCTCGACCGGCGGGCCAGGCTGGTCCCGGCCAGGGTGGACCGGGCGCTCAGCAGCAGACCCAGCCGCCGCTCGTGCAGATCGGGACGCTGCTCCTCTCGCGCTTCCCGTCGGCCGATTCGATGCTGAACCGCGAGATCGCGCGCACCGTCGCGGCGCTCGAGACGCCCGGTGCGACGGCGAAGATCGCTGCCGAGCTCTCGAACCCGCGCAACGGACGTGAGCAGCAGATCCACTACGCGTGGGTGCTCAGCTTCATGCGCAGCGGATGGGACGCGACGACCACCAACCAGATGACCGCGTGGCTGGAGAAGGTCTATGGGGAGCAGTGGCGGGGAGGCGCGAGCTTCTCCAACGCCATGAACATGATCCGCGACGGTTTCCTCGACAACGTACCGCCCGAGCAGTATACGACGCTGTCGCAGCGAATCCAGACGGCGTCTCAGCCGCGAGTGGCTGCCGCTCCGGCTCAACCAGCGGCGGCGCCGGCTGGCGGCGCCGCTCCGGCTCCGGCGTTCGTTCCGCCGACGTCCGAGTCGGACGAGGAAATCTACGAGAGCCTCGTCTTCCGCCCGGACTTCGCGGGTAGCCCCGCGGGCGGCGCAGCCGCTTACGTCAAGGCCGCGTGCGCGAGCTGCCACACCTTCGGGCCGATCGGGACGGAATTCGGTCCGGACCTCACCACCGTCAATCAGCGCTTCGGACGCCGCGACCTGGTGCGGGCAATCATGTTCCCGAACGAGCAGGTCTCGGACCTCTACCAGGCGCACGTGATCACGCGAACGAACGGGACGACGGTGACGGGGATCATCAACTCGGAGACGCCCTCGACCATCACGGTGGGTATCTCGGGCGGTGCGGGGATCACCATCCCGAAGACGGAGATCCGCTCCCGGGTGGAGACCCCGGTCTCCGTCATGCCGCACGGGCTGATGCGGCTGCTCACCGGTGCCGAGCAGCGTAACCTCATCGCGCTGCTGCAGGCTGGACCCGCCGCGATTCCGGACAGCGCGCGCACGCGACTAGGCAGGTAAGAGAGGTATAAACTCGGTCAGATGAAGGCATGCGGAGCCAGGAGGTGTCGGCGCCGCGTGCCTTCCTTCGACCGTGGTTGTGCCCCGTGCTTCGCGCCGTCGACGCTCCTGGCGGTGGGACGGAGGGAAGGACAGGATGTTGCTGAGACCCACCCGGACGGCAGGGATCCCCGACGCTGCAGCTCGACCGCTTTTGGCGGTGCCTTTCCCACACAAGGAGGTTCGATGAGGAGGTTTGTCTTACGCGCAGGCGTGTTGGCCGGCGGCATCGCCGCGGTCGGCGTCGCTGCCCGTCCGTGGACGCAAGGGCCTGCGCAGCAGGCGGAAGCGCCCACGCGGGCAACGTACGCGCCTCCTGGCTTCGAGGTGCAGAGGGTGTACGACATCCCGCTGCAGACCCAGGGCTCGTGGGTAGCGCTGGCGGTCGGGCCCGACGGGAGCCTTTACGCGTCCGATCAGAACGCTGCCGGCGTCTACCGGATCCGCGTCACGGGGGACATCGACACGCCCCGCGCGCAGGTGACGAAGGTTCCACTCGACTCGACGGCGAGCCGTTTCCAGGGGATGGTCTGGGCCTTCAACTCGCTCTATGGCAACAAGAACGCGCCCGGCGACGCGTCCGGCCTGTTCCGGATGCGGGACACGAACAACGACGGTGAGCTCGACTCCACCGAGAAGCTGCCTGTCGGCATCATCGGTAGCGGCGAGCACGGCAACCACGACGTGCTCGTGACCGAGGACGGCCGGGGTCTGTATCTGATCAACGGCAACGACTCGCGGTTCACCCGCAAGATGGACACGACCACCATCGTCGAGCCGTGGCTCGAGGACTTCGTGACCCCGCGGCAGGCCGACGCGCGCGGGCACTCCCGCGGCAACCCGCTTCCGGGGAGCACCACCGTGCGGGTCAATCCCGACGGTACGGGCAGCAAGCTGCTCAGCATGGCGTATCGAAACACCTACTCGGCCGCGCTCAACATGCACGGCGAGCTGATCGGGTACGATTCGGACCTCGAGTGGGACATGGGCGCCCCATGGTACCGCCCGACCCGGATCACGCACATTACGAGCGGTAGCGACTTCGGCTGGCGCAACGGTACCGGCAAGCTCCCGGCCTGGACCGAAGGAACGCTGCCGGGGATCGCGGACATTGGCCCCGGTTCGCCCACCGGCGTGATCTCCGGGATCGGCGCGAAGTTCCCGGCGAAGTACCAGCGGGCGATCTACGCGCTGGACTGGACGTACAGCACCGTCTTCGCCGTCCACATGACGCCGAAGGGCTCGAGCTACACGGCGGAGGTGGAGGAGTTCGTCTTCGGCGACCCGTTCCAGGTCACGGACGCCGCGATCGGCGCGGACGGTCACATGTACGTGCTGACGGGCGGCCGCGGGGGCCAGGGTCACCTCTGGCGTGTCGTGTACAAGGGGAACGAGTCTACCGCCCGGGCGCAGCCGCTCGACACCCGGACGGGCGCAAGCGCGCGCTCGCTGCGCCGCTCGCTGGAGCGGTTCCACGGCCGGCGCGACCCGCGGGCCGTCGCCGCGGCGTGGCCGCACCTGTCCAGCACTGACGTATTCCTTCGCAACGCGGCTCGCGTGGCGATCGAGCACCAGCCCGTGGCGAGCTGGCGTCAGCGCGCTCTCACGGAATCGAACCCGATGGCCCGGGTGACGGCGCTACTGGCGCTTTCGCGCGCGGATTCGACCCAGGATGGCGCCACCGCCCTGAACTCGCTGCTGCAGCTCAACTTCGCGAACATGAACGCCGAGGGGCAGCTGGCGGCGCTGCGGACGCTCGGGGTCATGCTGGTGCGGCTCGGGCCTCCGACCGACGCGGAGCGCCAGCGCGTGATCGCCAAGCTGCAGCCGATGCTTCCGAGCGCCGACCGGCGCGTGAACATCGAGCTGGTGCGCGACCTGGTTCTGGTGCGCGATCCGGGTGTGACGGCAAAGGCTATCGCGCTGATGACCGCCAGCCGCGCCGAGGCGCCCAACTTCTGGGGCCGCGCACGGATGCAGCGGAGCGCCCGGTACGGAGCGATTCCGCTCGCGATGCTCGACGCCCCCCAGAACGAGGAGGGGCTCTGGTACGCCTGGATCCTCCGCTCGCACCGCGAGGGCTGGACTCCCGACCTCGCACGTCAGTACTTCACCTTCATCAATGCGCAGCAGCAGCTCCGCGGGGGGGCGAGCTACGCGGGCCACATGCTCGACATGGAAGCGGAGGCGCTGCGCAACATGCCCGCCGCCGTACGCGTCGCGGTGGCGGACCTTACCGGGCGCACCTTC
>JAHWJV010000154.1 GCA_019348265.1 Gemmatimonadota bacterium | reverse complement strand
AGCGGCCTTCTTCTCCTGATCGGTTTCGTCGGCGTGGCGTGCGGAGAGAGTGACGCCCCCACCGAGCCGGACGCGCCCAGCAGCATCGGGCTCGCGATGGTGGCGGAGGGTCTAACCGCTCCTGTTGCACTGGTAAAACCCCCTGGAGGAGCGGGGCGGCGGATGATCGTCGACCAGACCGGCGTGATACGGATCCTCGCGGCCGACGCGAACCTGCTCGCGGAGCCGTTCCTCGACGTTCGCGGCAAGCTCGTGCCACTCCGGCCGGGCTATGACGAGCGAGGTCTGCTGGGGCTCGCTTTTCACCCGGGCCACGCCACGAACGGGCGCTTCTTCGTCTACTACAGCACGCCACGGCGTTCGGATACCCCCGCCGGCTTCGATCACGTCAACCGTCTCTCCGAGTTTCGGTTGTCGGCGGACCGTAACCGAGCGGACGCCGCGTCGGAACGTATCCTCCTGGAGATGCCCCACCCGCAATCCAACCATAACGGCGGCACGATCGCTTTCGGGCCCGACGGGAATCTGTATCTCTCTCTCTCTCTTCACCAAGGAAGGCGTAGAAAAGTGAATCACTGGTCATTGTCCCGGCTCGCATCGGTTCTCGTGGTGGCCTCCGCCGCCTGCTCCGACGGCGGGGACTCGGCATCCGATGCCGGGCCCGCAGGGCCCGCGACGCCCGCCGCGTCGGCCCCCCTGGAAATACGCCTCACGCGGGACTTGAAGTTCAATCCGTCGGTCATGAGTGTGGCACCGGGCACCAGGGTGCGCTGGACGAACGACGGCAACGTCACCCATACGATCACCCCCGAAAACGCGGTTCAGAAGGGGGTATGGGTCGGCACGACGTCCCGCTCCCCCGGGAACGCGCTCGAGCACACCTTCACGGAAACCGATCAGACCTACCATTACCGGTGTGACCTTCACCCGGGGATGACAGGCTCCATCCAGGTCTCCGCGGCCCCGACCCGGGACGGGTACTGACAGCCGCCTCACTCCACGACGGCGCCGACGATGTGGGGACCGGCGTCCGCAGCGACGCTCACGTCATACTCGGGGCGTCTGAACTGCTGGACCTGCAGCGGATGCCACGGCTCGCGTCCCGTCTCCGGAACGCGCGCCCCCGTCGGCGGCCGGCCCGGTGCGCGCTCGTGTGCGTGTGATGCCCGGGGGCGGGGGCTGCGGGGCCCAGCCGGACGAGGCCCTCACCCGGCGCGGTTTGGGCTCGCCACCCTCTCCTCGGTCTGGGAGAGGGGCTTCAGATCGGGCGGGTGGCGGAACCGCAGCGTCATCTCAGATCACTCAGGGCCTCCGGGTGGCCCCCCCGCCGCACTCCGCAGGTGCAGGTCCGCGAAGTCCATGTAGCGCTCCCAATCGTACAGCATCACGTCGTGGCCGCCGCTGCGCATGTGGTAGCCGATGGTCCCGGTGGTGATCGCGTGATCGACCGGCGGCATCTGGGTCACGGGCAGTCCGGGCGCGCCGAGAAGTCGGTAGACCGGGTGCGCGCCGACAGCGGACAGGAACTCGCCGCGCGGGTCGGCCCATTGGTCTCCGAGGGCGCTGGCAACGTAGAGCGGACGCGGCGCGATCAGCGCGAGAAGCTGATGCTGATCAACCGGCAGCGCCGCCTCGTTGTCGTTGTAGCGCCGGTAGTTCGCTGCGAACCAGTGCGGGAACGAGGTGTTGATCCGCGCGACCGTCTCACCGTAGATGCGCTTGGAGAGCGCGGCGCCGCCCGCGCCGGACTCATTGGAAACGACCATCGCGATGCGCTGGTCGAGCGCGCCGGCCCAGATGGCCGCCTTGCCGAGGCGCGAATGTCCCATCACCGCGACACGCCTCGCGTCGACGTCCCGATCAGTCTCCAAGTAATCCATCGCGCGGCTCAGGCCCCACGCCCACGCGGCGATCGCGCCCCACTCGTCGGGGCCGGGGCGCGTCTGGCCTGGGCGGTAGAAGGCGGGATGCACACCATTCTGGAAACCGTCGTCGAAATCGGGGTCGAGGTCCCCGTAGTAGATGGTGACGAGTCCGTAGCCCCGCTCGAGCATGCGCTCGATCGGCCACTGCGACGCGTTGGTTCCACGGGACGCTTCGGTGCCGCGGTTGGCGACGACGCCACGCCCGCCCTCGCGCATCCAGGAGGTGGAGAGGGTGATCCCCGGGTCTTCGTGGACGGCGTGATTGCCGTAGAAGTTGAGCGCCAGGAAGGTCGGCGCTGGAGCGGTGCGCTGGTTGGGCAGGTAGATGAGAAGATTCATCTTGGGGCCGTTCACGTCGCGGCCCGCGAACAACACGCGTACTTCCTGGCGAGTCGCCTTGCCGCGCAGCGCCTCGCGGTCGACCGAGAGGAAGCGGAAGGTCATCTGCGGCGGGCGGCCCGGTGCGCGGCCGTACACCTGCTCCTCGAAGGTGCGAAGGAGCTCGGGTCGACGCTGCTGCCACCACTGCTCGGGCGACGTAACCCGGCCGCCGCTCGAGAGCTGCAGCGGGTCGGGGAGGGTGTACGCTGGGACAGCCGCCTCGTCGTAGTTGAAGCCAGCCGGCTGCGCACCGGCGGAGGCGGCGGGAGCGATCAGCGCCAGCAGCAGCGCGGACGTGGCGAGGTTCCTACGGGATGCCGGCATGGGGCGTCTCCTGTGCAGGTGAATGGGCCATAGCCCGAGCTGAATAGGCCGGCTGCGCCGGGACCACTGATCGGGCGTCGAGCGTCGGGATCATGGGCGTTGTTGGGAAGCGCCGGCGGGCCCGGCGCACTCGTGCGGCGCCTGGTCTAACGTCCGAGTGAGCGCCATGACGGTCCGCGCGCCGATACGCTCGTAATCCGAGATGTCGAGGTACTTGCCGTCCCCGGCGTGCGACTGCGAAAGCTCGACCGTGGTCGACGGGACGCCGTAGCTCTTCGCCATGTACTCGGATGCCGAGCCGCGGAACTGCGTGCTCTTCTGCAGGTTCCACTCCTTCGCGTAATCGCCGATCGCGGCCGCGAAGCGGTCGTCCACCACGATCAATGTGTTCTGCGGCCCCTGCTGCGTGTGGTTGTGTACGTCGAGAAAAGCGGCGACGCACTTCCCCGCCGCGTAGCGGTCGTCGAGCCAGCGCCGCACCGGCGCCACCTCCGGCACCTGAACCACCGGTTGCGACCAGGAGCTGTTGAGGTCCTCCATCGCCGCGTTGAAGCGCGTAACGCCGCGGTAAAGCCCGTCGGGGTTCATCACGGGAACGATCCGGTAGACGAACCGCTCGCGTGCCCTGCGCGCGAGCTCGTCGTCGGAGAGAAGGAAGCGGATCATCCCCTCGACGAAGAAGCCGCCGGCGTCCTCGCCGGAGTGCTGCAGCGCCTGGACGAAGATGGTTTTCTTTCCCTCCTGCGGAGTGCGGGGGTCGGTGATGGTGACGAGCGTGATCGGCCTCCCCTCGCCGGAGCGCGAGATCTCCTCGAGCCGCACGTACGGGTTCTCGTCCAGAGAAGCGACGAGATCCTGCGCGCGGGCCCACGGATATGGGTGTGCATAGGCGATCCAGACCGTGTCACGCTCGAACCGGTGCGTGAAGCGGAAGCTCCTGCCCGCCCCGTCGTAGCTCACGTCCGGGATCCGCTGCCACGATCGTCGATCGTAGCTGTAGACCGGAAATGTGTAGGAGGTGTAGACCTCGTGCTTGCCGCCGCGGTAGGTCCCGCTGAGGCTGTCCAGCTGGATGGTGAGGGTACGATCCCGCGTGCCGACCGCCTGGAAGTACCACCAGTAGTACTGGTCGTCGATGCCATCCTTTCCCCTCCAGTGGCGCGGCACGCCGACGTAATGGCCGGGGGCGACGCGTACCAGCGGGCCCATGCTGCCGCGGTCGAAGTCGGCTCGGAAGGTGACGGCGTCACCGCCGGAAGCCGGGACGGCACGGGGCGAGCGCGGCGGTGCGGCGCAGGAGGCGAGCAGCAGCAGGACCCCCGGCAGCGTTCGTCGAAGCATCTTCGGCATGCTATACCGTGAAAAGCGGACGACCATCGATCAGCGCGGCTCGCGCACGACCCGGAACCCGACGTCGAAGCCGTTGCCGGGTCCCGCGGCGTGGGTCGCCCAGGTGAGGTTCTTCACGTCTCCGAGAAAGCTCGCGCCCTTGAGCACGTGCGCGAAGCCGCTGCGTGGTGGCGTCGTGTCCGGAAAGGTCTTCTCATTGTAGAAGTCCTCCACCCATTCCCAGACGTTGCCAACCACGTCGTACAGGCCCCAGGCGTTGGGCTTCTTGCTGCCGACCAATTGCGTCGTGCGGCCGGTCGCCGCCTGCTCGCGAGCCGCGGCCCAGAGCATCTCGCCGGGTGCGCCGGCGCGCGCGGCGTACTCCCATTCGAACTCGGTGGGGAGCCGGTAGCGCGCGGTGCGATCGAGCTGGTTGAGCTTGCGGATGAAGGCCTGGGCGTCGGCCCAGCTGACGTTGTCGACCGGGTGCCGGTCCGCGTCATCCGTGACCTTGCTCCGCTGGAAGACCGATGGGTTGCTCCCCATCACTGCCTTCCACTGCGCCTGCGTCACCTCGTGTGTGCCGAGATAAAAAGGCCGGTCGATGGAAACCGGGAAGCCGGGCGTGGCGTCCCGCCGCGCCAGCTCGGCGCAGGCGGCCGCGTCCGCGGCGGTCCACAGAGCGCCGGGCTCCGGCGGCGGGCGAGGCGGGTCCGCTTGCGGAGCGGCGGCACCCACGGGCGACTGCGCCGCAGCGGGGGCGAAAGTCGGCGTGCCCACAGGCCCGGCCGTGGGGCAGGCCGGCTGGAAGCGGCCCACGACCATGCTCCCCGGCGCGATCAGCACGAACTCCATCCCGAGCGCGTTGCTCGCCGTGGGGGGCAGCGGCCCGGCGGGGGCGCGAACCGACGTCGCGCACCCCGGGAGCGCGGCCAGCGCAGCCGTCACGCAGCTCCATCTCAATGCGTTCATGGCAGCTCCCGGATGGCTACGTTGCGGAAGCGGTGCGCCGCGCCTGGCTTCCAGCTCGTGGGGCAGCAGCTCGCGTCCGGAATGGGGGTGAAAGTGTTCGTCCAGTGCGTCTGGAGGCCGATGAACCCCTCGGTGGCCTCGGCGATGAAATCGTTCTGCGGCTGCACCACCTCCCACATCTGCACGCCGTTCACCCAGAGCGTGAGGCGCGGGACCTCTCCTTCCATGCGGATCCGGAACGCGTTCCAATCTCCCGGACGCCACACGGTACCGATGGCGGTGGCCGCGGCGGTCCTGCTCACGGAGAGCCTCTCGCCCAGCAGGTTCCCCGTTCCCGGGCCGCCATCGCCGACGAGCTCCACCTGGTACGCCGAGCCACTCTCGGTCGAGCGCAGGAAGATGCCGCCGTTGGTACCCGCCGCCGGCTTCACCTCGACGTACAGCTCGAAGCTGCGGTACTTCCGGTCGGTCAGCAGCACGCCGCCCTGTCCGTAGGGATACTGGCGCAGGACGATCGCGCCGTCCTCGACGCGAGCGTCGGGCGTGGTACCCTGGTGCGAGGTGCGGCTCACGTGCCATCCGGTTAGGTCCCGCCCGTTGAAGATGCGGGTGAACCCGGCGGGGATGGAGTCCTGCAGCGTGAACGCTGCCGTCGCCAGCAGTGGGAGCAGGAGGGCAAGCGCGCGTACCCGGCGAAAGGCGCAGCTGGAGGTGCGTCGCGGAGGTCCGCCGGGTTCCTCATCGATGATCTCTCTGTTCCAGCGGCTCGCGCTCATGGCCGGGCTCCGCGTTTGAACTCGATTCCGGTCACGAGGAATAGCGAGGCCGCTGGTCCGGCTTCCGGGTTCCGGAAGACCACGTAGACATCGCGCGTTCCGATCGCCCCAACAAGCGGGAAGGAGACCGGCTTCTCGAGGTTGCCGCCCAAGACCATCGGGCGGGCGGGGTTCGTCGGCGCGCGAGGCGGCTGACCCGCCGCGGGGGGCTGCGGCGGCGCGGGTGGCGCGGGTGGCGTCACGCTGATGGGGGCGCCGAGCAGCGGGCCCGTCGGCGAGTCGAGGCGCACCTCCACGGTGCCGCCGATGAAGTGCGACCAGGTGTAGAACCGGGTGAGCACGCCGACCGCGACCGAGTCGATGCCCGTCAGGTCGATTCCGGTGAACCCGATGTACGCGCCGCTCCGGTTGATCACGAAGCCCGGGTCGCCGCGCGACGGGGCGAAGGTGGTTCCGGGGGAGATCACGTCGGCATCCTCCGGTGCGAGCCGCGGCTGACGCAGCAGGAGCACATCGCTGGAGGTCAGCGGGGCCACGCCGTTGGCACCGCGGTCGGTGTAGGTGGCCCGCAGCAGATGGGACCCGAGCTGCGTCACGCGCGCGGGGTTGTCGCCCCGGGGCTCCTGCGGCGCGGGTGTCGTGTACGTGCCCTGCAGCGGGAGCATCCGGGGCGCGAGGTCCGCCGCTCCGACGCTCAGGACGTATTCGGCGAGCGTGGTCGCTTCCACCGGCGTCAGGGTCGGGTGCGGGGGCATGGCGGTGGTACCCCAGACGCCGCCGCCGCCGGCGATGATCCTGCGGGCCAGATACTCGCTCGCAGAGGGCTGGCCGCGGTACTTCTGCCCCACCTCGCGGAAAGCGGGACCCACCATGCGCGTCTCCTCGCCATGGCAGGCGCGGCAGTCGCTGCCGGCCATGATCGCGATTGCCTGCAGGTTGCGCGCGGATGCCTCCGGGGCGAGCGCCCGTGCCTCTCGCGCCTGCGAGGGCGTCAATCCCGACGGGACGAACTCGGCCGTGACCTTCACCTGCCCCGGCGCGATCGCGCCGTCCTCCCGGTCCGTCGCGGTGACCCGATAATCGAGCGAGGAGCCAGGGAAGTAGAAGGATCGGTTGCCCCGGGTGACGTTCAGCGTCACGCGCGGCGGCTCGTTCCCGGCGACGACGCGCAGCTCCGCGCTGCCCCGCGCCCCCGACGGGTCGGTGGCGGTGAGCGCCACGCGGTACGCACCGGGACGTGCCAGCGTGGCCGTCGGGTCAGCGGTTTCGAATCGCTGCGCCGGTCCCCCAGCCTCGGGCGTGACCACCCACTCGTACCGCAGGACGTCGCGGTCGTGATCGACCGTACCTTCCGATGATAGGGAAACCCGCAGCGGCGCCGCGCCCGCCATCCGGTCCGCCGCGATGGTCACGCGCGGGGCACGGTTCCCGGCGTTGTACTCGACCTTCGAGATCTTCCCGACGCCCCCCTGCCCGTACTCGACGACGTAGAGGTCGCCCTCGGGGCCGAACGCCATGTCGATCGGGTTCAGGTACTTCGCGCTGGGGACGAACGGCTCGATCCGCAGCACTCTGGAGCTACCCGGGTCCATGGTGACGGCCATGATCCAGTTGCGGACGTAGTCCACGACGAGCCACTTCCCCTCGTAGTACGCGGGAAAGACGCGGGCGGCGTCCGGCCTGAAGTCGGCCCGGCGGAAGATGGGGCCACCCACCGCCGCGCGGCCGCCGCTGCTGAGCAGCGGGTACTCCTCGGAACCACCGTACGGGTAGGCGATTAGCGCCGGGAGCGCCGGCGGAAGCTCGCGGAGCCCGCTGTTGTTGGGAGACGGATTCACGGGGCGAGCCGGATCGAACGGCTCCACGTCTCGATCCGTGGAGTAGTCGTACCGGTGGTACGCGCGATTGTAGCCGATGAACATCGGCCAGCCGAAGTTACCCGCCTGCCGGGCGACGTTGAACTCGTCGTACCCCATCGGCCCGACGCCGACGGAGTCCCTGCCCGCATCAGGGCCGATCTCGCCCCAGTGCAGATATCCGGTGCGGCTGTCGATGGAAAGGCGCCACGCGTTGCGGTTGCCCATCGTGTAGATCTCGGGCGGCGTCGTGGGCGTGCCGGGGGGGAGGGGGTTGCGGGGCGGAGGGGGGTGGGTCGCGTCGGGGCGTGGGCGGCTCCGCTGGGGGTGGGGGCGGTGGGCGTGGGGGGGGGCCGTGGTGGGGTGCGCGGCGTGCGGTGCGGCGGGCGGGGCGGTGGCGCGGAGGGGGCCGTCG
>JAHWJV010000153.1 GCA_019348265.1 Gemmatimonadota bacterium | reverse complement strand
CTCTTCCGATCTAGCGTCTCCTTCAGAACCGCGGCAAAGTCAGCCATCTCCTCCTGCGGCAGGTCGGCGATGCTGGCGTACGTGGCGCGGGGCGCCACGTACGTCTCGTACGGATAACGGGCGAAGAAGGGGACGAATGAGAGGGCGTGGCCGCGGGTCACCAGCAGTCGGTGACCATCCTCCTCCTCGGCGGCGATGACGTCCTGCAAGAGCACCCGTCCGTGCTCCGCCATGTGTTCGGCGGCGGCCTCCGCCTCCACCTCGATGGTGCGGAAGACGAAGTTGGTCGCGTAGATCTGGCAGTGCGGGTGCGGGTTGCTGACCCCCACCACCTCGCCCTTGTTCTCGAACATCAGTACGTGCCGCACTTCCGGGCGCGCCGCCAGCTCCCGGTACTGTCCCTGCAGCGCTTCCAGGAGGTTCGCGATCTCCCGCTCCGGGAGCTGCGCCAGCGTGAGATCGTGTCGCGGAGTGAAACAGACCACGCGCGCCAACCCGTCGGCCCGGCGCTTACGGTAAATCGCGGGCGCAGGCTCCAGCTCCCCAGGCGCTTCCGGGGCCACGCACGGGTGGTCGTTGTCGAAGACGAATACGCCGGTGTACGCCGGGTTGCGCCGCCCGGAGACGCGCAGGTTGTCCGGACATAAATAGCAGCCGGGGTCGTGCTCAGGGGCAGCCTCCAGGCCGCTACCCACCGTCTCTCCCAGCCACGGGCGGCGGTCGCGATGGGCGGAGATCACCACCCACTCCCGCCGCAGCGGGTGCCAGCGCTCTTCCCAGGTCACCGCCCCGTGGTCCGCACCGGGAGCGCCTTCCCCGGCAGCGGCGGGGGGAGAGCCGGAATCTCCCGCTGGATGGCGCGTCATCCGAGTGCGGTCGAGTCGCTCATTGAACGCGGCAGATCGAGGGCGCGCCGCCCACGCCGTCAGTCCCGGCGCGGGCCGCAGCGCAGCGTCGCCAGCACGTCCGGATCGCTCGCCAGCGCCTCGACGGGTGTTTTCAGCTTTCTGGTCCAGGAGGCGAAGCGCTCCGGCGGCACGCCCGGGAGGTTCACCGGCTCGACCTCACCCACCACGTCGTCGAGGCTGAACCCGACCATGACCGCTGGCGTTCGGCAGAGGAATTCGTGCACCGCGCCGCGCAGCTCCGCGCTCGAGCTCGGCTCCTCGGCCTTCGCCAGCGCGCCGTCGGTGGCGAGTCGACGAAGGAGTGCCTTCCGCTCCTGCACTCGCGTACGGCTCTGCTCCTCCGCCTCCTTGTCGCTCTCGATCATCCCCACTTCCCGCTTCACCTCGATGTCCCGCCCGTCCCAGAAGCCAGCGAGGGTCGGCATGTCGTGCGTGTTCGCGGTGGCGAGCGACATCGGCTCGTACTCGGCGGCTGCGCGGTACTCATCGCCGTCGCGCTCGAAGTAGAGGACTCGCGAGGAGAGCACTCCCCAGCGCCGCAGCGCCGGCGGGACGTCGGGCGGTACCGTCCCGAGATCTTCTCCGACGACCACGGCCTGGTGCCTGTGCGCCTCGAGCGCCAGTATCCCGAGTAAGTCCTCCGCAGGGAAGCGCATGTACGCGCCCTGCGAGCCCTCCATCCCCTCCGGGATCCAGAACTGCTGGAAGAGACCCATCGCATGGTCGATCCGCAGCGCCCCGCTGTGCCGCAGCGAGGCACGCGCGAGCCGGATCCAGTATCGATATCCGTCGTCCCGCAGCGCCCACGGGTTCACCGGCGGCAGCCCCCAGTTCTGGCCGGCCGCGGAGTAGTCGTCTGGCGGAGCACCGATGCTGACCCCCTCCACGAAGAGGTGCGGGTTCGCCCAGATGTCCGCGCCGCTGGGTGAGGTGCCGATCGCGAGATCCTGGTACAGGCCGATCCCGAGCCCGGCCCGCTCGCCGCGCGCCGCTGCGTCGCCGAGCTGCCGATCGAGCTCGAACTGTAGCCAGCTGTGGAATTCGATCTCCTTCGCCTGGCTCTTCTGGAACTCCGCTACCGCCGGCGAACCGGGGTTCCGATACGCCTCCGGCCACTCGCGCCAGTTGCCGGTCCCGATATGGTCGGCGAGCGCTTCGAAGGTCGCGAACAGGCGCAGTGGCTCGCCCTGCGCGCGGAGGAACTCCGTATACGCCTGCGTTCGCTCCCCCTGCGAGCTCTCGCCCGCGGCGGTGAAAGCTCCATGCAGCTCGCGGAGCACTCGCAGCTTCAGGGCGATCACCCGATCGTAATCCACCCGGTCCGCCCCCCGGAGCTCTTCGAGCTGGTCGCCCACCGTTGCGGAGCCGAGCAGCTCCCGGAGGTGGGCGGAATCGCCGGCCTCGGGCACCGCCCTGGGGTCCAGGTAGAGCGGGTTGCGGAAGATGCGGCTCACCGGGCTGTAGGGGCTCACGTCCGCGCCCTGGTTCCGCAGCGCGTGCAGCGGGTTGACCCCTACGAAGGCGCCGCCGATCTCACCCGCCCATTCGAGCAGTCGACCGAGGTCCGAAAGGTCGCCGACGCCCCAGTTCGCCGCGCTCCGCAACGTGTACAGGTTCGCGATCAGGCCGAAGACGCGCTCGCGCCCGGTGACCTCGGCGACGGAAGGGAAGATGTCCGGTACGACGATCAGCGACTGCTCTCCGCTCCGCTCCTCGCCGGCGGCGCGAACGGTCACGCGAACCTTGTGGTAGCCGATGGGCATCGGATCGCGGATACCTAGGGAGATCGTGCCGTTCCACTGCGGCTGGGAGAGCCCGCTCCGCTGGAACGACTCGCCCGTCTCCGGGGTGAACTCCAGCGACCACTCCACCAGCAGGCCTCTGTCCTCGGGGCCGTGCAGCTGGATCTCCGACGCGGCGCGGTCGCCCTGGCGGACCACACGCACCGGCGGAAGCACGCGCTCCCACTCGCGGCTCTCGATGCGCTCTAGCGCCTCCCTCGCCGCGTCGGCCGTCGAGGCGTCGATCCCCAGCGTCGCGAGGATGGCGACGCGTGTCTGATCAGTCGTGACGCGCGTCTCCTCGCCGGTCTGGTCGACGTACCTGGTCACGATCCCGACGAGGTCGGCCAGGAGGTGAAGCGGGGACTCTATTCGCATGGGCGCCTCGCCTCGCGTTCGGCGGCGACGTGGCCCCGCGAGGGGCTTCCGTGGGTAGTTCTCGGCATGTACTCGTATCGGTGGCGGCGCAAGGAAATCGACGGCGGCCGGGGCAGCGCAAGGCGGATGCCGGCAACCGGTTGCGTTCCGCGAAGAGTCGACACGGGATGGACATTTCCGTGAACCGTCGCCTCGTTCGCCCGCGCGCCCCCTGGGATGGTTCTTGCAACCCTGGCAGCGCGAAGTCGACTGTTCCGCACGGATTCCGCACAACCATGACGACAGGCCAGCCACGCCCGCCGAGGGAGCTGCTCGCTCTCGCGCAGGAGATTGCCCGTACGGTGATCGCGCCGAACGCGGAGCGCGAGGATGCGGAGGCCGTCTGGCCGGAGCCGGCGATGCGCGCGCTCGGGTCCGCGGGGCTCATGGGACTTCATGTACCCGGGGATCTCGGTGGTCACGGCGAAGGGCTCCGCAGCCTGGCCGGGATCGCGGAGGCGCTGGCGCAGGAGAGTCCCTCGACCGCTCTGTGCTACGCGATGCACTGTGTGGGAACGGCGGTGATCGCGGCCAGGGCCACGGACTACCAGAAGCAGGCCTTTCTGGAGCCGATCGCTCGCGGTGAGCACATTACCACCCTGGCGCTCAGCGAGGCTGGCACCGGCTCGCACTTCTGGCTCCCGGAGACCGCGCTCGTGCACGATGACGCCGGCTACCTGCTCACCGGCACGAAATCGTTCGTCACGAACGGCGGCCGCGCGGACTCGTACGTGGTCTCCACCGCTGCCGGCGGCGAGGGCGACGACGAGGGGACCTTCAGCTGCGTCGTCGTAGAGAATACCGGCCCGGGACTGGAGTGGAGTGAGCCGTGGCTGGGGCTGGGGATGAGGAGCAACAGCTCCCGCTCCGTGACCTTCGCGGGGGCCCCGGTCCGAGCGGAAAACCTGCTGGGTCGCGAGGGAGACCAGCTGTGGTACGTCTTCGAGGTGGTGGCGCCCTACTTCCTCATGGCCATGGCGGGGACCTATCTCGGCGTGGCGGGAGCGTCGCTGGAGGCAGCGCGCGAACACCTCGCCACGCGCCGGCACTCGCATTCCGGCGAGATCCTGGGAGACAGCCCGGTCCTGGCGCACCGGCTGGGCGAGCTCTGGACCGAGCTGCAGATGGCGCGGCAGCTGGTCTATTCCGCCGCTTCCGCCGCCGACGCAGGCGAGCCTGAGGCGCTGGTCGCCGTGCTCGCGTGCAAGGCCGCGGCGGGAGACGCCGCCGTGAAGATAGCCAATGAGGCGATGACGCTCACCGGGGGGATCGGCTATCGGGAGAACGGCAAGCTCGCGAGGATGTTGCGCGACGCCAGGGCGAGTCATGTGATGTCGCCGACGACCGACCTCCTCAAAGTCTGGATCGGCCGCGCGCTCGTGAACCTTCCCCTGCTGTAGATGTCCATAGCGGGAATTGTCCGTGCCGCCGCGGACCCGGTGAACCCATGGGAGCGAGCGCTCTCCGGCGCAGCCGAGGCTCGTGTCGACCCGTCCGCTCCTCCGCTCGCCCTCCGACGCGTCGTCCGAGAGGTGGACTGTCTGCTCGCGGACGGGGCGCCGCGCAACGCGATCGACACGCTCCGCAACCTGCACCGGCTCGACCCCTCCCTGCAGACGATCGTCGTCACCCGTCCGGAAGATCGAGCTCGGCTCGAGCGGGCGATCCTCTTCGCGCCCGGGCTCGGCGAGGTGTGGCTGGTCCCCGCTGAACAGGTCGGTCCGGAGCTGATCGAGCGCGCGGCGGCGATAACGGCCAAGCGCCGGACTTACCGAACGACCAGGAGCCGCGTCCTGGAAGGGCTGCGGGAGCTCGAGCCGCACCCCGCCCGGCGCGCCGTCGTGACGGACGCGTTCCTGGCGGCGCTGCTCGACGCCTCGCCCGACCCGATCATCGCGGTGGACGCGCGCGGCTACATCCTGAGCTGGAATCCGGGCGCCGAGAAGCTCCTCGGTCGCACCGCGCGCGTTGCCGAAGGGAAGCCGCTCCTCGACATGCTCCAGGTGGTGGATGGACGCGCGGCAGTCGAGCTGGCATTGCGCGGCGGGACCAGCGGCTCTCGCCATGACCTCCGCTTCCTGCGGCGCGACGGCAGCACCGGGGAGGGCACGCTGCTGCTGCTCCCCGTCGAAGCCGCCGGCCGCACCGTCCGCGCAGTGATCCTCCACGACCTGACCGAGGAACGCCGCGCCCTCGCCCGCGTGGCCAACCAGGCGGCGCAGCTCGAGGTGCAGGCTACCGAGCTCGCCGCGAAAACCACGATGCTCGAGGAGCAGGGGGTGGAGCTCGAGGTGCAGGTCGAGGAGGCGAGGACGCTCAACGCCGAGCTGGAGGAGGCGCAACAGCACCTGCTGGACACCCTCGCCGCAAGACAGGAGAGCGAGGAGCGCTTCCGGCTGCTCTTTCACCGCAGTCCCCTCCCCACCTGGGTCTACGATGTCGAGACGCTCGCCTTTCGGGAGGTGAACCAGGCCGCGATCGACCGCTACGGGTATAGCCGCGAGGAGTTCGTACGGCTCACCGTGCGCGACATACGGCCACCCGAGGACCTGCCGCAGCCCGAGACGATGCTGAACGAGACGCGGCCGGGCGGAGTGGCCCGCTGGACGCTGCGGCACCGGCGCAAGGACGGCGCGGTCAGAGACGTCGAGGTCACCACCGGCGACACTACCGTGGATGGGCGCCCCGCCCGGATCGCAGTGGTGCTCGACATCACCGAGCGGATGGAGGCGGAGGCTGCCACGCGTCGCAGCGAGGCGCTTTTCCGCGGGCTCGCCGAGTCCATCCCCCAGCTCGCCTGGATGGCCGATCACGACGGGTACATCTTCTGGTACAACCAGCGCTGGTACGATTACACGGGGACCGCCCCCGAGCAGATGGAAGGCTGGGGCTGGCAGCGCGTGCACGACCCGCGAACGCTACCGCGGGTGCTGGAAGAGTGGACCGCCTCGCTCCGCACCGGCGAGCCGTTCGAGATGGAGTTCCCCCTGCGCAGCTCCGAGGGCGAGTTCCGCACCTTCCTCACCCGGGTCGCGCCCGTGAAGAACGAGGCCGGCGAGGTGGTGCGCTGGTTCGGGACGAACACGGACGTCGAGAGTCTGCGGCGCGCCGAGCGGGATGTCGAACAGGCGCGGGGCCTCGCCGAGGCACGGGCGGAGGAGGCGATCCGGGCCGGCAAGCGGCTCGAGCTGCTGGCCGAAGCCGGCGCGGTGCTCGCCGCCTCCGCCGACACCGAGCAGGCGCTGTCGAGCCTCTGCCGACTCGTCATTCCGCGACTCGGCGATTGGTGCGCGGTGCACCTGGTGGACGACACCGGCGCGCTGACGAGGCACCAGTGGGCGGGAGCCGACGCCGCTCGCGAGAAGATATACGCCGAGATGGTGGCGAGATACCCGCCCGAGATAGGACGGGAGGACCACGTCGTCGGTAGCGTCATCCGAGCGGGCGAGAGCCGACTGGTGCCGGAGGTCCCCGACGCGATGCTCGCCCTCTCCGCCAAGGACCCCGAGCACCTGCGGCTGCTGCGCTCGCTCGATCTCGGCTCCATGCTGATCGTGCCGATCAAGCTCGAGCAGAGCACCCTCGGCGCGCTCACGCTGGCCCGCCGGCGCGGATCGCGGAAGTTCACCGCCGAGGACGACGCCCTCGCCAGGGAGCTCGGCCGGCGCGCGGCGGTTACGCTCGACCGCGCCCGCCTGTACGACGAGGCCCTCGCCGCCAGCCGCACCAAGACGGAGTTCCTCGCGACCATGTCGCACGAGCTTCGCACGCCTCTCAACGCGATGATCGGGTACGCCGACCTGCTCCAGATGGGAGTCCCCGAGTCGATCGGGCCCGGCGCATCGTCGCAGGTCGAGCGGATGGAGCGCGCCGCCCGCCACCTGCTCTCCATCATCGAGGAGATCCTCACCTTCAGTCGCATCGACGCGGGCCGCGAAGTCGTAAACCTGGAGCCGGTGGACATGGCTGAGCTCGTCCAGGAGGTCTGCGCGATCGTCGAGCCCCTCGCCGGCGCGAAGAGCCTCGAGTTCCAGTCCAGCGGCGATGTAGAGTCGCTCTCACTCGTGACGGACGGACGCAAGCTCCGACAGATCCTCATCAACCTGCTCGGCAACTCCGTGAAGTTCACCGACACCGGCGGCATCTACTTCGACACGCGCCGCGAAGGCGACGAGATCGTCTTCCGCGTGAGGGACACGGGTATCGGGGTCTCCCCGGAGCACCTCAGGCACATCTTCGACCCCTTCTGGCAGGCGGATTCCAGCTCCAGCCGCGCGGTCGGGGGGACCGGCCTCGGGCTCGCGGTCAGCCGCGAGCTCGCCAGGCTGCTCGGCGGCAGCCTCGCGGCCGAGAGCGAGCTCGGCAGAGGTACGACGTTCACGCTCGGCATCCCGTCCGGGAGCGATCCTGACCAACTCCTGACAGCGTCCGCCGGCTGACTATGTAGTATTGCCCGACGCGAAGAGGGGGCGCCACATCGATCTGGCGCCCCCTCCCGCTGTCAGCTCTCGGCTCGGCTGGCTCTCACCGCCGGTGCCGATCAGTTCTGTCCGCCGCCGCCGCTGCCGTCAGCGCGCACCTGGATGTTGCCATGGGTGATCGGCACGCGGGTCTGGTTGCTGCCACAAATCGGACCCGCCCCCGACACGAAGAGGGTCATGGGGGTAGCCTCGTCCGGCGGCTCGTACGCGCCCTCACCATTATCCCCGACCGTCCAGGACACCGTGCCGCCCACCGCGAAGGCGGGATTGTCGCTCCGCTCAATCAAGCCGCTGAGATCGGCCGTATGCCGGCTTCTGTTGAAGCACGTGATGCTTCCGCGGACCTGCGCGTCGCCACCTGGAGCGCTCTGCTGGAGCACCCACTGCCCGATGAGGTTGCTGTT
>JAHWJV010000152.1 GCA_019348265.1 Gemmatimonadota bacterium | reverse complement strand
CGGCAGCTAGAAGAGCGGTACTACCTTTCTCAGAGAATGGAAGCGATCGGGCGGCTGGCCGGCGGCGTCGCTCATGACTTCAACAACGTGCTCATGGTGGTGCAGGGCACGACCGATCTGCTCCTGATGCAGCCGGATCTCGGGGAGAGCGCGCGCACCGACCTCAAAGGAATCAAAAAGGCGGCGGAACGCGCAACCGCTCTGACCCGACAATTGCTCGCCTTCGGAAGGCGCCAGGTCCTCCGCCCGGAAGTGGTCGATCTGAACGTCAACATCTCGGAGATGAGGGGGGTGTTCAGGGACGTCCTTGGTGACAACGTGCAGCTGGTTACGCACCTCCAGGCTGGGTTGCGGCAGGTCCGCGTCGATCCGCGCCAGCTCGAGCAGGTCATGCTCAACCTCGTCACCAATGCTCGTGAAAGCATGCCGGAGGGCGGACAGCTCGCGATAGAGACCAAAGACATCTACTTATCGGAGCTAGACACGGCGAAGTTCACCTACCCCGTGCTCCCGGGGAAGTACGTACGCATTTCCGTTCAGGACACCGGCGTGGGGATGGACGAGTCGACTCTGGCTCAGATCTTCGAGCCGTTCTTCACGACGAAGCCGAAGGGCAAGGGGCTGGGCCTTTCGACCGTGTACGGGATCGTCAAGCAGAGTGATGGCTACATCTGGGTGCGCAGCAAGTTCGGCGTTGGCACGTCCGTGGAAATCTACTTGCCGCTCACGGCCTCTCAGAAGGCCCCGGCGCAGCCGAAACCCGTACGCACCGCCACCGCGTGCGCGCCGGGTACGATCCTCCTCGTGGAGGACGAAGACGACGTTCGCTCGGTCGCCCGCCGGATCCTGGATTGTGGGGGATATCGAGTTTTCGAGGCGAGCAACGGTTCGGATGCGCTCGAGGTCTGCGAGCGACACGGAGCTGCGATCGATGCTCTGATCACTGACGTCGTCATGCCCGAGATGAGCGGCCGCGAGCTCGCCACCAGGATCGTGTCTTCTTACCCGGACGTGCGGGTTCTCTACATGTCGGGTCACACCGACGACCGACTGTTACAGCACGGACTCGGGCGGCAGCAGGTGAACTTCATCCAGAAGCCCTTCAGCCCCAACGTCCTTCTGGACCGGGTGCAAGCGCTACTTCAGGTCGGCGGTTAGATCTCCGCGGCGTGAGCTCCGTGCGGTTGTCGATTCGCCCCTGCGCCCGGGCAGGCGATCGGGTATGCGATATAGCCGCACTCCACGAAAGAGGCGCATCGGATAAACCGGTGCGCCTCAACCCATGTAATGGAGCGACCGAGCGGATCATCCCAGCCATTTCACTTCGCCCCAGCCTTGAACCAGGCCGGAGCTTGCGGGGCTGGCGGCGGGGGCCGGTGGCGTCTGCGCTTGGGGCGGTGCTCCGAGCCACTCGACCTGCTCGGAGGCGGGCTGCTGCGCGGCAACGGGGGTAGGCGACACCGTGCGAGGCTGCGCTGCCGCGCGAGCGACGGCCGGGGGGTCGACGGTCTCCTCTTCCTCCTCCGGCCCCGAGTTGAACACAGGATCCGGATTGTACCGCGGGATGTGCCGGTACTCATTGTAAACTCCTGACGCTTCGGCATTCCGGGCCGCGTACTCGAACTCCTTCACCCATCCGTCAAGACCAGCCCAATGTCGCTCACCGTCGCCGGTGACACGACGCAGGCGACGTCCAAGCGCTACATCGACATCCCACCAGAAGTGCTCGTGGGAGGCACGCTCCTCTCCCCAGTCGCAGGTATCCGCTCCATCGACCCACCATCCGTTGTCGGAGAGTCGCCGAAGGCAACGCGCGACGAACTCGCGGGGGAACCGTGTACGCACCGTCAACCGATCGACGTTGAAGCCCGTATCGTGGATCAGGAGCAGAAGAACCGCCGCACGATACTCGGGATCTTCCGAACGCAGGTTCGGCCGAGCACGCTGCACCTCTGCGTGGACGCTGGCGACATCCGAGGTGAAGCGCCTCGCGGGCTGCTGGTTGGTGTCGAGGGCGGAGGGGATCATCAGACCTCTGGAAGGAAGCGATTCGAAGGGGAAAATATAGACCGGCAACGACGTCTCGTCAATGTCTGTATGCTGTTCTGGCACAACGATTAATGCCTGCCGCGGTGACTCGGCCGGCACTCGGGCGCGGGCGCGAAAATTGGGAGTAATTCATGATCCGCGGCGGGCAAGGAAGACGTCGGTTCGTGTGCTCTTCACAACTGGCGGACGGCGCGATAATCTCTAGTATCGGCACGCACGCGTTCTCTTCCGAGTTCGCACACGCGGCAGGGACGGCATTCCCAGCCGGCTGGCCGGAAGGAGCTGCATGCGCTTCCGAGATACTCTCGCGTACAGCGGAATTGCGCGGCCGGCGCTGAAGCGGCTCGCTGGGTGGAGTTGAGCTGCGATCCGCACCCACCTTCGTCACGGTCCGGAGCTCGATGAACAGGAAGCTCGCCCGGCTCGGCCGAACGACACTGCTGCTGGCGTTTCCGCTGGTCGCGCTGGGGTTTGCCACCCGACCCCCGGGGAGATCAGAGCTGCCGCGCGACCCGCGGCAGGCCCAGGGGATGTTCGAGATCGAGAAGGGATTCGCGGTGGAGCTCTTCGCGTCGGAGCCGCAGATCGTCGATCCGGTGGCGATGGAGATCGACGAACAGGGGCGGATCTACGTGGCTGAGCTGCGCGCCTATCCCGATCGGAAGGAGCGCATCAGCACGATCAAGCTGCTGGAGGACACCACCGGCGACGGGCGCCCCGACCGGAGCACGGTATTCGCCGACGATCTCTGGTGGCCGAAGGGGATCCTGCGCTGGAAACGGGGGTTGATCGTGCCGGATGGCACCGACCTGCTCTACCTGGAGGACTCGGACGCCGACGGGAAGGCGGACGTTCGCCGCGTGCTGCTGACGGGCTTCGACGTGTCCAATCCGCAGAGCGGCATCAACAGCCCGCTATACGGGCTGGATAACTGGATCTACCTCGGGCACAATTCGCCCGGAACGGTGCTGAAGCGTCCCGGGCAGGAGGGGGTGGCGGTGCCCAACGTGTCGCGCCGGAACTTCCGCTTCAACCCCGAAACGGGTGAGGTGCAGCCGCTGGCTTCCGCCACCCAGTTCGGCCACACCTTCGACGCCTGGGGCCGGCACCTGCTGGTCAGCAACGCCAATCATCTCTTCCAGGAGGTGGTCGGCGCGCGGTACCTCGCCCGGAACCCCGAGCTTCTCGTCAGCTCCACCACGGAGATCCTGCCGGTGCACGGTGCCGCCGCGGAAATCTTTCCGATCGCGGTGAACCCCGGATACCAGCTCTTCACCGACGTGGGGGTGGTCACCTCGGCGTCCGGGCTCACCACCTACCTGGGCGGAGCGTTCGGGCCGGAGTACCAGGGCGCTACCTTCGTGGGGGACCCGTCGCACAACCTCGTACACGTCGATCGGCTGGAAGACCGTGGCGCCACCTTCCGCGCGCACCGCCTTCAACACGGCCGCGAGTTCCTCGCTTCCCGCGACGGCCGGTTCCGCCCGGTGAACTTCTACGTCGGGCCGGACGGGGCCATGTACGTGATCGACTACTATCGCGGCATCGTCGAGCAGCCGCGGTACCTATCGAGCGAGGTGATGCAGTCTGGCGCGCTGTATGATGGCGCGGGCCAGGGGCGCATCTGGCGGATCGTACCCGCGGGCGGCCTGCCGGTGAAACGTCCCGGCGAGCTTCGGCTGGGGTATGCTTCCAGCGGCGAGCTCGTCCGGCAGCTGGAGCAGACGAATGTCTGGTACCGCCGCACGGCGCAGCGGCTGCTGGTGGACCGCAAGGACGCCGCGGCCGTCGCGCCGCTGGAGCAAATGGTCCGGCAGGGGGCTCTTCCCGAGGCGCGCCTGCACGCGCTCTGGGCGTTGGAGGGGATGGGACGCCTCGGCGCGGAGACGATCCGCGCGGCGCTCGAAGACCCGGCCGAGGGGGTGCGGGAGAACGCCGTGCGGGTAGCCGAGATCCACCTCGCCTCATCGCCCGGGCTGGTGGACGCGCTGGTCGCGATGGCGCCGACTGCGCGAGGCAAGGTCGCCTTCCAGCTCCTGCTGACACTGGGAGAAGTTGACACACCGGCCATCGTAGCGGCGCGCGAGCGCCTCCTCCTGGGATCGGTCGAGGAGGAGTGGATGCAGATCGCCGGGCTGACGGCACGCGGGCTCGACGTCCGCACGCTCTTCGAACGGGCACAAAGCGAGCTCTCCGCTCAGGCCACCCCCGCGCGGACGATCTTCTTCCGCCGTCTCGGCGTGCTGATGGCCAGTCGCAGAGACCAGGTGCCCGGCGTGGTAGGCCGGCTGCTCGGCGTCGGCGCGGATGCCGGGGGCGGGTGGTGGCGTGGCGCCGTGCTTTCCGGCATTGCTGACCGCGCGGACAGCACGGCGTTTCCAGCCGCGGAGTTGCCGGTGCTCAGGACGCTGCTGCTGGACGCGTTTCTCAGCAGCGAGGACGACGCGATTCGGTCCGCCGCCTTGTCGCTCCTCGCCGGCGTCAACCTGCCTGCAGGGGCCCAAAGGGACGCCGCCATGGAGCGCGTGGCGAGCCTCGCGCGGGACGCCTCGCGCAGCGCGTCGGCGCGCGCCGACGCGGTCGGGTTCCTCGCGCGCTACGACGCGAGCCGTCACGCCGCGCTTTTCGCGAACCTCGTCTCGGCGGACACGCCGATACCCGTGCAAGCGGCGGCTGTTCGCGCCATGCGCCAGGTAGGCGGCGCGGCGCCCGGCCGCGCCATCCTCGACCGCTGGCCTACACTTCCCGAGCCGGTCCGCAACGAAGCCGTCAACGTGCTGCTCGCCGATTCCGCGATGGTCCCGTTGCTGGTGGACGCGCTGGAACAGCGAAGGGTCCAGCCATCCGCCATCGGCTGGATTCGCTCCAAGCGCCTGATGATGAGCCCCGACACCGCCCTCCGGGAGCGCTCGCTCGCGATCTTCTCCCCCGAGAAGGCGGCGGGAGACGAGGTGGTCCGCCGTTATTCGACGGTCGTGGATCTATCGGGAGACGCCGCGCGGGGCGAGCAGGTGTTCGCCCGCACCTGTGCGATGTGTCACCAGGTGGGCGGGCAGAAGGGGATCGCCTTTGGCCCGGACCTCGCCACCATCCGCAGCCGGCGCACGGAGTTCCTGCTCAGCGACATCCTCCTCCCGAGCCACGAGATCGCGGCCGGCTACGAGCAGTGGGTCGTGGAGCTGCGCGGTGGAGATCAGGTGGCGGGGTTGATCCGCCAGGAGACCCCGACCTCCGTGACCATTCGCAGCATCGGCGGGGCGGAGCGCACCCTCGCGCGCTCCGAGATCGCCCGCATGGAAGCGGTCAATGCGTCGCCAATGCCCGAAGGGCTGGGGCAGCAGATCGAAGTGCCCGAGATGGCGGATCTGATCGCCTTTCTGCGCCGCCCGACGACGGCCGCACCGGCCCGCTGAGCCGAGCTGGAGCCGTGGTACTGGCGGGCGTGCGTTTTCACGCTGGACCGAATCGTTCCCCCACCATGAGAGACCGATGACCAGGCTCGTCTCCACTTGGATCTTTCTCGTACTCCTCGGGGCTGGCTGCGGCGTCATGCCGCGGAGCGGGGCTCCCCGCGCGACCACCCCGTTCGGTGGCGTCGCGCAGTTCATCCCCGGCGTTGTCGAGGCGGAGCACTACGACCTGGGTCCAGCCGGAGTGGCGTACTACGACGTGGACGAGCGGAACCAGGGCGCGAACTACCGCGAGCTCACGCAGGTGGACATCGAGGCGAGAAAGGATGCCTCCAACGGCCACGGCATCGGCTGGGCAGTCGGTGGAGAATGGCTCAACTACACGGTCGAGGTGCGAGAGAGCGGCACGTACACCGTCGAGGTCCCGGTCGCCTCCCGGCGAAAGGGTGGTACCTTCCACCTGGAGTTCGACGGCACCGACGTCACCGGTCCCTTCGACGTCCCCGACACCGGGTCCTGGCAGACGCTTCAGACGATTCGCAAGGAAAACGTGCCGCTCCGGAAGGGCACCTACACGATGCGGCTCGTGCTCGACGCCAGCGGTCCGTCCGGCGCCGTCGCCGACATCGATCTGATTCGCTTCATCCGCGTTCGGTGAACTCGGGCGGGGGGGCGGTCGCGGGGCTGAAGATCCGAACGGCAGGCGGAGCACCTGGAGGAGCCGGCTCCCCGCCCGGCGACTAAAGTCGCGGCAACGACAACTACAAGTCGGCCTTCGCCGACTGGGTATCCGCGGCCCAGCGGATGATTCGACGATTGGAAAGCCCGCGAAGGGGGGCTTGGGGTGCGCGTAGCCGCGACTTCATTCGTCGGGTCCGCGGCCTCTGCTGGGGTATCTAGTCGGCGAAGGCCGACTTGCAGTCGTCGTTGCCGCGACTTCAGTCGCCGGGCTCGGAGCCGGCGTGTCCCCGCACCGGCCCCCGTTGCGGTCTCGGGAAACGCGGCGTAATCTTGCCGACCTTCACCCGCTGAAAGAGAATCTTGCCCCAGCGTTTTCAGTACTTCCGTCCCCAAACGCTCCATGAGGCCGTCGGCCTGCTCGAAGAGCACGGCACCGAGGCTCGCCTCCTATCGGGAGGTACCGACCTGATGGTCGGCATTCGCCACGGCCATCTCCGGCCTGGTGTCGTGATCGACCTCAAGGGGATCCCCGACCTCCGACCGGCGATCGAGGAGGCGGAGGGCGAGTTCACGATCAGCGCGAACACCGTCATGACGGACCTGGAGGAGGACGAGCGGATCGCTCGCCACTTCCCGGCGTTGATCGAGGCCGCGCGCGTGGTAGGGTCGGTGCAGATCCGCAACCGCGCCACCCTGGTGGGCAACATCTCCAACGCCTCACCGGCCGCCGATACCCCGCCGGTGCTGGTGGCGCTCGGCGCCTCCGTCGTCGCGTGGAGCACGCGCGGAGAGCGCACCCTGCCGCTGGACCAGTTCTGGTTGGGGTACCGTCAAACGGCGCTGCAGCCAGGGGAACTGCTCACGGCGGTACGGATCCCGCTTCCGAGGCGTCCCGCCGGCTCGGCTTTCCTGAAGCTGGGCCGGCGGCGGGCACTGGAGATCAGCATCGTATGCGTGGGAGCGAGCATAGAGCTGGCCCCGGACGGGGCGATCGCCGCGGCCGGGCTCGGGCTGGGCTCGGTGGCCGCTTACACGGTGCGAGCGTCGGGGGCGGAGAAGATCCTGGTCGGTGCGCGACCCGACCCGGAGGTGCTCGCGGCGGCCGGCGAGGCGGCGCTCACGGCCGCCACTCCCATCGACGATCTGCGGAGCAAGGCCGACTACCGCCGCGCCATGGTGCCGGTGCTCGTGAGCAGGGCGGTGGCGGCGGCCGTAACCCGCGCGAAGCAAGGAGATCGTCAGACGTGAGATTACAGATCAACGGGCGGCCGAGGGAAGTGGAGGTCGCGGGCCACGAGTTCCTGCTGGACGTGCTGCGCGATGGGCTCGGACTCACGGGCTCCAAGGAGTGTTGCGTGGAGGGCGAGTGCGGCGCTTGCACGGTCCTCGTCGCCGGCAGGAACGTGAACTCGTGCCTGGTGCTGGCGGCGGAGGTGGAGGGCGCCGAGATCACGACCATCGAGGGGCTCGGGCGTGACGGGCTGCACCCGCTTCAGGCGGCCTTCCTCGACCATGCCGCCGCACAGTGCGGCTTCTGCATTCCCGGCCAGCTGATGTCCGCGTGCGCGCTGCTCGATCGCAATCCACGCCCGACCATCGAGCAGGTGCGCGAAGCCATGGCTGGGAACCTGTGCCGGTGCGCCAGCTACGAGCAGATCACCCACGCGGTCATGGACGCCGCGGCGGGGACCGCCGGGGGATGAAGCAGGAGATCATCGGCGCCTCGCCACGCCGCGTTGGCGGGATCGGCCGCGTTTCCGGGAGCCTGGAATACGTCGCCGACATCCAGCTCGCCGACGTGCTGCACGTCAAGCTGGTGAAGCTGGATTGCGGACATGCCCGCATCATCTCCATCGATACATCC
>JAHWJV010000151.1 GCA_019348265.1 Gemmatimonadota bacterium | reverse complement strand
CGAGCTGCGGGTCGATGGGCACGTATTCCGCGACAGGCCTGGGTTATCGGTTGGGTGTCCCGGGCGACTGCAAGCGGCGGACCCCTCGGGGAAGAGGGAAGAGGGAAGAGGGGGAAGAGGGAAGAGGGAAGAGGGCAGCGGGATGGGGGGCTCGGGAGAGAGACTGGTCCGGGACAACTGGCGGAAGCCTGCAACGGAGGTGGCGTGGTGAAGGACGAGATTCGAGTGGGGCTGATCGGGTACGGGCTCGGCGGAGCGGTCTTCCACGGGCCGCTGATCGCGGCTACGGCCGGGATGAGACTGGCCGCGGTGGTAACGCGCGACCCGGCCCGCTCGGCGCAGGCGCTGGTGGATCATCCCGGGGCGGTGGTGCTGCCTACGGCGGACATGCTCTGGGAGCTCGCGCCGCGTCTCGACCTCGTGGTCGTCGCCTCGCCCAACCGGACTCATGCGCCGCTCGCCCACGCCGCGCTGGAGGCCGGGCTGGACGTCGTGATCGACAAGCCGCTCGCAACCTCGGCCGCGGAGGGCCGCGCGCTGGTGGAGGATGCGCGGCGCCGCGGTCGGATGCTGACGGTCTTCCAGAATCGACGCTGGGACGGTGATTTTCTCACGGTCCGGCGTCTCCTCACCGGAGGCGAGTTGGGCGACGTGGTGCGCATGGAGGTGCGGTCCGACCGCTGGCGCCTGGTGCCCCGGGCGGGGTGGAAGCAGAACCCCGCTCCGGAGGAGGCCGGCGGGCTGCTCTTCGACCTCGGGAGCCACCTCATCGACCAGGCCCTGCTGCTCTTCGGCCCCGTATCCGACGTTTATGCCGAGCTGGACCGCCGCCGCCCGGAAAGCCAGGTGGACGACGACACCTTCGTCGCCCTCGCGCACGCCTCGGGCGTACGCTCCCACCTCTGGATGAGCACCGTAGCCGCGCAGCCCGGCGCGCGGTTCCGGGTGATGGGGACGCGAGCAGCCTACGTAAAGCACGGCGCCGACCCGCAGGAGGAGGCCCTCCGCGCCGGCGGCCGCCCGACCGACCCCGACTGGGGCGCGGAGCCCAGGGAGCGCTGGGGCCTCCTCGGCGCCGCCGACGACCTGCGCCCCGTCCCCACCGAGCCCGGCGCCTACCACCACTTCTATAAGGCAGTCGCCGCAGCCCTCCGTGACGGCACCCCCCCGCCCGTAGACCCCATGGATGCCGTTCGGACGCTGGAGATCATCGAACGGGCCAGGGAAGAGGGACAAGGGAACACGGAACAGCGGACGACGTAGGGAACAGCGGGACAGGGAACAGCGGGACACACAGCCACGGGGCCGTGATCGTGGTGTAGTCGCCCCTTCCAAACTCCGACAGGCTCTTCCCTCTTCCCTTTTCTTCAAAAGCTCCACGCAGCTGCCAGACCACCACCGGGAATGGGAAAGATGCGGGCGTTCAGGAACATGCGGTCCAGGCGGTGACCCGGGTGGGTATGGGCGTATCGCACCACCTTCCATCCGGAGAAGGTGCCGATGGCGGCTCCGGCGACGACGTCGCTCGCCCAGTGCTTGTTGTTGTAGGTGCGTGAGATGCCCACCAGGCTCGCGGCCCCGTAGAGGAGTGGGCGGGCCCACGCGCGGGTGCCGGGATCGGTCCGGCCGAGCTCGGCGCTGAGGGAGGCCGCGGCCGCGAACGCGAGGCTCGTGTGGCCCGAGGGAAAGGATTGGTAGCGGTCCTCGCCGAGCCCGCGGGCGAGTGCGAACTGGTACGGGTCCTCTGGCACTTCATCGGGGCGGGCGCGCCCGGCGAGCGACTTCAGCACTCCAGTGGCTGCGAGGGCCAGGACGAGCGACTCCGTCGTATGCAGCCCCACATCAGCCAGCTCGGAACGTTCCGCCAATCGCCCGCCGGCGTACAGCCCCGTCCCGATCAGAAGAGTTCCCGGGAAGCCGAGCATACGGAAGCCGCTGGCGGTCCCCTCGAGCAGCTGATTTGCCTGGCGCGAGGGATCTCGCAGCGCATCGGCCACCTCCAGGTCGATCGGGTACATCGCGAGCGTCCCCAGCAGGAACCCGCCGGCGTAGAGGGCGTCCGTCGGGACGAAGAGCGGCTCGCGACCCGCCCGGGCCGAGTCCGCCTGCGCCGTCTGCGCAGCGAGCGGCGCGGTGAAGATCGTGACGCTCAGCAGCCAGGTAGCCCACCACCCGATCGGGCTCCCGTCCGCCCTGGACCTCCTCGCTCCTCGACGCATCGTCGTAGCCCCTCGTCGTTCAGTACTCTGCCGTGTGTTCGCCCGCGCGCCTGGCGAAGCCGAGCTCCGAACCTAAGAACGGTCGGAGCTCGGTCGGTCTCGAAGTGGGCGACGAGTGGCCCCTAGCCCGCCAGCTGCCGAAGGGAGCTGGCGAGCAGGCGCACCTTCGCGGCATCCGCGCTGCCTCCGGCATCACTCTCGACCTGCCCCGCGAGCTGGACGAGCGCATCCCGCCGGGCTGCTCCGGAGGCGGATTCCGCTCCGGACAGCGCCCGCCGGACCGCGTCGATCCGGGCCGCCGTTAGACCACTGGAGCGCTCCAGCTGATCGACGTACGCGCGTGCCAGCGCGAAGCTCGGGGGCCAGACGAATTTCGGCTGCGACTGCGCGTTCAGATACTCGAGCCGCACGGTCTTCGCCGCGTCGATCTCGTTCTGTGAGATGAGGGGGCTCGGGACCAGCTCGAAGACGTCCAGCCCTCGCGCGATCTCCGAGCTGACGATCACGCCGTTGTACCAGTAGGCCGACCAGGAGCCGCCGGTCACCAGGCGTGCGGCGTCCACGGGACCGCGGTCGAAGTAGGCGACCTCCCGCGGATTGCGGGCGTCCGTCCAATCGAACACCGAAACGCCACCCTGGTACCAACCCTGGACCATCACGTCGCGGCCGGGGATGGGGATCAACGATCCGTTGTGGGCCACGCAGTTCTCCTGCGGCGTCTGGGCCGCCGGGATCTTGTAGTAGCTCTGGAACTCCGGCCTCCCGTTTACGATCGTGAAGATCGCATTGGCACCCCACTCCGGCCGGTCCGTGACCCGACACTTCGGCTGTGAGCCGCCGCCCCATTCGTCGGAGAAGAGGATCTTCGTCCCGTCATTGTTGAAGGTCGCGGAGTGCCAGTAGGAGAAGTTGGAGTCGGCGGCCTCCGCTACCCGGATCGGCGCGGTCGGGTTGCGGATGTCGAGGAGGAAGCCATACCCCTCGCAGGCCCCACCACCAAGCCCCACTGCCGGGAAGAGCGTGATGTCGTGGCACTGAGTCGGGCCGGGTCGGGGGCCCGGTCGCTCTCCCGTAGCCTCCGACACGATGGCGGGTAGCGCCGCGTTCAGGGCAGCTCGGTCCGCAGCCGTGGGAGCGCCGGACCCGTTGCGCGCTTTGACGATGCTGTCGAGCAACGGGCCGGTGAAGTCCGGCGAGAGCACCCGCTCCATTCCCCCGATGGTCGCCGTGAACAGGCCCTGCGCACGCGCAGCGGCGGCCGCACGCGCAGCGGCGGCGATATCCTCCGGCGCTTCGCCGTGCCGCGCGGGCGCCGAAAGGCCCGTGAAGATGCGTGGGGAGCTGACGATCGCCGCGCGCGCCGGATCGGCCAACGGAACTCTGATCACCTCGAGCCGGAACAGCGCGGTGTTCGCGTCTTCCTCAGGCCGCGCGTTCACGCAGCCGGGGAGCTCCCGCGGCGACCGCACACCGGCGGACCCGGAGATGTAGACGTAGACGTTCGCCGGATCGGTGGGATCCTCCAGAAGCGTGTGCGTGTGCGAGCCACGGCAGGTCTGCACGTTCGCCACGTTCCGGGGATTCGCGATATCGGTGATGTCGAAAACGCGGAGCCCGCGTAGCCGGGCGGTGCTGACCGTGTCCCGCACACCCTGTCCGCCGCAGTCGATCCGCCCCTCCAGCCCCTCGCCCGAAACGAAGAGGAGGTTTCGGTAAACCGAAACGTCGCTCTGAGACGCGGGGCAGAAATAAGCGGTGCGCAGCGTGGGCCGGCGGGGATTCGAGATATCCCAGATCTGCCAGCCGTTGAAGTTGCCCTGGATGGCGTAGTTGCCGGTGAACGCGAGGTCGGAGTTGAGCGTTTCGGTGAATCGCGCCGGAGACATCGTGTTGGACAGGAGGCGCATGTTCCAGCTCGCCTCGCCGGCGTCGGTGAGCCCCGGGCGGAGGCCCACGCGAGGATCGGGGCTGGGCGCCACCGCCGTTCCCAGCGGCGGCGCCGCCGTCGGCCCGCTCGCCGCCGACGGCCCGCTCGCGGCCGGCACCGCCGGCGCGCAGGCGGCGGCCGCCAGGATCACGGCCACCGCCGCTCCCATGATCGGAGACCCCGCGGAGCACCGGAGCCGACGGGTCGGGAAGACGGATACTGTCGAAGAAACCAATCTCATTTA
Organism: Gemmatimonadota bacterium; assembly: GCA_019348265.1. Classification (GTDB taxonomy): domain Bacteria; phylum Gemmatimonadota; class Gemmatimonadetes; order Longimicrobiales; family Longimicrobiaceae; genus JAHWJV01. Next base: position 3,707 of record JAHWJV010000151.1, on the reverse strand, counting down.
GGACCCTGAGCTAAGGCTGTGTGAAACTCAGCAGATCAGCGGGCAATGCCCTCTGTCATCAGGTTGGAAAGCATCTTCTCCATGCGCGCGAGTTCGGTGATCTGATCGACATTGACGTCGGACGCGAGCTTGAACACGGTCTCGTCCTGCCCGGCGCCGTTCGTGCCGAACAGCTCCTCCACCATCGCCACGGCGCCGCGGTGGTGCTGGATCATGAAGGTGAGGAACAGCCGGTCGAACTCCGTGCCCCTCGCCTGATCCAGACGCTGCAACTGTGCCTCGGAGAGCGTACCCGGCATCTGCATCTCGTGCTCGACGCCGTTCATCGTCATCAGCATGGTGCCCGAGGCGCGCGCCTCCGGCACACGCTGCCCGCGATCCCGGAGCCACTGCTGCATCGTCACGATCTCGTCCTGCTGCCCGTTGACGATGCGCTCCGCCAGCGTCCGCACGGCCGGGCTGGCGCCGTGCGTGGGCGCCCAGCTCGCCATCGCGACCGCCTGCGCGTGGTGCCCGATCATGCCGGACATGAAGTGCACGTCGGCGGCGGTGTACGGGTAGCGGGCACTGTCCGCCCTCGCGCGGGCGATCGCCGCCAGGTCCCCAACCGGGGCCGGAGACGGCGGGTGGGCTCCGCCAGCCCTGGCCGCTCCGCAGCCCGAGACCGCGATCGTGCCCAGCAGAGCGGCCCCGGCCATCCCAGCATGTAGTCGCGTCATGATCCGAATTCTCGTGAAGCCGGTCCCGAACCGCCGGTGATGGTACGCGTCACGATAGATAGCAGCATTCGCGGCGGGTTATCAAGGCCGCGTTTCGCGTGCGCGGTCCTTCCGCTAAAGTTCATCGGGCCGCGCCGCGTCCCCCGGCCGGGCGGCCCCCCATTCACACACGTGTCATTATGCCACGGCTTCCTGCTCGGATCGCCCTCTCGCTCTCGCTCCTCCTCCAGGCGTGCGCCCTCGGCCGGCCGGTCCCGGGTCCAATCCCCGCCTCATGGGCGGAAGACGAGGCGCGGATCCGGGCGGCGACGTTCGCCTCCGCCGAGGCATGGAACCGCGGTGATCTGAAGGGGCATCTCTCGCTGTATGTCGACACGGTGACGTTCATGACGCCGGAGGGGCCCCGTCCCGGCGTGGCCGCGATCGAGGAGTCGTTCACCCGCACCTACTTCCGCGACGGACGCCCCAAGCAGCAGCTGCGCTTCGAGCAGACGGTGGTGCGCCCCCTGGGCCGCGACGCCGCGCTGGAGACGGGGCGCTTCATCCTGTCGGGTGGCGGAGAGCCGGAGCGGTCGGGGTGGTTCACGCTGGTCTGGGTGCGGACGCCGCAGGGATGGAAGGCGGTGCACGACCACTCGAGCTAGCGCTGGGAGTGCCTCGGCGCCGCCCAGCGCCGGGCTGTTGCGGAGCGGCCCCGACTATGGTGAGCCGGGGCCGCTGGTTCAGGCGCTGGGGACGCCCATGCGCTGCCCGTTGAGTCCGAGAGCGGCCCGCGCGGCGGCGCCGTCGCGCGCCCCTCGCTCTCGCGATACGCGGGTGTACTGGTCCTCGAAGGGCGTCATGAATATTTCCCAGACGGGGCGGTGGCGCCCGGCGAGAGCACGCTGATACGCGGCGGTGTATGCCTCCCGGTTCATGACCATGACGGACCTCCTTGGATGGGAGAAGCGCGCCGGTCGATCGGACCGGGGCGAGGCAGCAACGGTTGCCTGAATCTTCGATGACTCCAGGAGGAAATTGGTTTACCCGTTGCGCGCGCAGTGGATACTTTCTGCTCCGACTCGAGTCCGGCGGCTGAGAGAGGACTGCCGTCGTTTGTCCGTTCACTGAACACCAGCGGCGTTCAGTGAACGGGCGAGTGAACCCTTCGGGACCGGATGAAACCGCTTTGCGCGCTGAACCGCGCGGGTTTCCGGGGAAATGTCGTAGGTGTCGGAATGGCTCTAGAGGCGCCTATGTGAACCGCTGGCGCGGGGGGGTAGCATCATGCCCACACTCCCGCCCCCCGCCTCACTTTATCAGCTATGGCTGCCGGAAGTGCTTCCGCCACGCGGCCGCCACGCCAGAACGCATTTGGAAGGGGAATGAACCGGCCTCGAACTCCTGATTGGGGCACTCCAATGCCGTTTCGGGCCGTGTCTTGCCAGTAGTGAGGCCGACCGGCCGGTGCGTCTCGCCCTTCGAGCGAGCCATTTGGCACATACATTCTTTTTGCGGAGATGGTGATGAAGCTTCATGATCTAGCCACGGACAGGATTCTGATCGGGACGATGGGGGCGGTTCTAGCCCTGCTGTTGCTCCGTCTCGGGATCGACGTGGCGGCGGTTCGGGTCGCGGCACAGCTAGCGGCGTTTTCTCTCCTCGTCGTGTACGGCTGGCGTGCGCGGGGGGTCGTTTCCCGGGGGAGGCTGGAGCGGTTCGAGGACTGATCCGACGGTTTGGCGGTATAGTCGTCAGGGGGTGCAGCGATGCTGCACCCCCTCTGCTTTTCCAGCCTCCGGGCCGCCGTGAAGTGCCCGTCCTCTGGCGAGGAGTTTGCACGCCCCCCTTCCATGACCCAGCCCCGGATCTTCCTGCTGTCTCCCGCGCACTGCGGCGGCAAGCGGGCCGCGGTGTTGCTCCGTCCGGAGGCGCCTTTTGAGCTGGCCGAGCGGGTGCGCTCGCCCGTCGGCGCGCCGCTGGGCGAGGTGTTCTCGTTCGTGAGCGGGCTTTATTTCCGAGGAAAGATGGCGTACGCGACCCGGTTCGCTTCGCCGCCCGGGCGGCTGCCGGACTCCCTGGTCATCACCACCTGCCGGGGCCTCCTCTCGCCCCACACCCTCGTGCGCCCGCCCGACCTGGAGAAGTTCGCGGGGGTGCCGATCGACCCGCGCGACCCGCGCTACCGGGAGCCGCTGGAAGCCGACCTGGCGCGGCTCGCGGCGGCGGCTCCGGCTGAATGTCGGTTCGTCCTGCTCGGCAGCGTCGCGACCGTGAAGTACGTGCAGCTGCTCCTCTCCGCGCTCGGCGACCGGCTGCTCTTCCCGGCAGCGTTCGCGGGGATGGGAGACATGCAGCGCGGGGCGCTTCTGCTCCGGTCCGCCCGCGCCGGCGTCGAGCTACCCTACCTGCCGGTCGCGGGAGCCGTGCTGAGCTCGCGGGCGAGCCCCGCCGGGGGTGTCCGATGAGCCCGGGACGCGCGGCATCGCCGCGAGAGCTGCGAATCAACGCCGGGGAGCGACTGGTCCTCCCGCCAGAGTGCAAGGAGGTGCTGGTGACCTCGGGCAAGCGGGCGCTGAAGCTGACCAACCTTCACAAGGTCTTCTTTCCCGAGGCGGGCATCACCAAGCGCGAGCTGCTGCAGTACTATGCCGACGTGTCTCCGGCGCTGCTGCCGCACCTGAGCGAGCGGGCCATGGTGATGAAGCGGTACCCGAACGGGATCCACGGCAAGTTCTTTTTCATGAAGCGCACGCCGGCCGGCGCACCCTCGTGGGTGAACTGCTGTGAGATCGAGCACGCGTCCGGCAGCGTCATCGACTTCCCCATCGTGGAAGACCTGATCTCGCTGCTCTGGATCGTCAACCTGGGGTGCATCGACCTGAACCCCTGGTACGCCCGCTGCGACGACATCGACCGTCCGGACTTCCTGCACTTCGACCTGGATCCGGTCGCGCCGGCTCCGTTCGAGCGAGTCCGCCAGGTGGCGCTGCTCATTCGCGACGCGCT
>JAHWJV010000150.1 GCA_019348265.1 Gemmatimonadota bacterium | reverse complement strand
GTGGCAGGCCAGCCGGCGCTCCCGGCGCCAGGCGCTAAGCCGATACCGTTCGTACGCTGCGACAGGGCCGCTCCGCGAGCGGCCCTGTCTTTTTGATGATCTACCACAGCGACCCGGCTAAACCGCCCGCCAGCGGCCGCTTCTGCAGTCTAGGCCGGAATCGCGTCCGAGGCAGCGACGTCCAGCCCGGCCATCAGGCGGAGGAGCGTCTGCTGGTCCGCGCGCTCGCGGGGGAGCTCGCCCACCAGGCGGCCCGCGCGCAGAACCAGGATTCGGGTGGAGAGGTTGATCAGCTCGGGTAGCTCGCTGGAAATGAGGAGCACCGCGGTGCCCTCGCCGGCGAGGCGGTCGACGATCCCGTGAATCTCCGCCTTGGCGCCGACGTCGACGCCGCGCGTGGGCTCGTCGAGGATGAGCACGCGCGCATTCGCCGCCAGCCACTTGGCGAGCACGATCTTCTGCTGGTTGCCACCGGAGAGGCCGGCCACGACGAAGTCGGGGTCCGGGGCGCGGACGCGGAGCCGCGCGAAGTAGTCGTCCGCGAGCGAGCGCTCGCGCCGCCGCCTGATCCAGGAGAAGCGGGAGAGCCGCTCCAGGATGGGGAGCGAGAGGTTGGGCAGGCAGCTCATCCCCAGGACCAGTCCGGCTCGCTTGCGATCTTCCGGGACGAGCCCCAGCCCGCGGCTCATCGACTCGCGCGCGCCGCGGAGCTGGATCGGCTCGCCGTCGACCCAGACGTTGCCGCGGGCGTCGGGGTCCAGCCCGAACAGCGCCGCGGCGACCTCGGACCGGCCCGCTCCCACCAGCCCGGCGAGTCCGACGACCTCGCCGGCGCGGACCGTGAACGACACGTCCTGGAACTTGCCGGGGCTGCTGAGCCCCTCGACCCGGAGCCGCTCGGGACCCGAGGTGGCGTGGGCGTGGCCGGGGAAGTACTCGTCCAACCGCCGGCCGATCATCAGCTCGACGAGGGTCGCCTCGTCGAGGCTGTCGATCGGCCGCGTGGCGACGTGCCTCCCGTCGCGGAGCACGGTAACCGCGTCGCAGAGGCGGAAGATCTCCGGCATCCGGTGCGACACGTAGATGCAGGTCACGCCGTCGGCCTTGAGCCGGCCGATCAGGGCACAGAGCTGCTCGACGTCGTGCTGGCTGAGGCTGCTGGTCGGCTCGTCGAAGACGAGGATGCGCGCGCCGCTGCCGACCGCCGCGGCGATCTGCACCATCTGCTGCTGACCTACGGTGAGCGCGCCCACCGGACGCGACACGTCCAGATGGGTGGCGATGCGCTCCAGCATGGCCGTCGCCCGGTCCTCCATCGCCGCTCGGGAGAGCAGACCTCCGCGGGTTGGCAGGGCGCCGAGGCAGAGGTTCTCCGCGACCGAGAGGTTCTCACAGAAGGCGAGCTCCTGGTGCACCATCCCTACCCCTGCCTCCAGCGCGTCGCGCGGGCTGTCGAGCCGCACCTCGCGCCCGTTCACGAAGAGGCGCCCCTCGTCCGGCCGATGGATCCCCGCGAGAAGCTTCCCGAGGGTGCTCTTGCCCGCACCGTTCTCACCGCAGAGAGCGTGGCAGGAGCCCGCCGCGATCTCGAAGCTGATGCCGGCGAGCGCCTGCACCCCGGGAAAGCGCTTGGTGACCCCCTCGAACCGGACGGCGGGAGTGGTCACCTGGACGCGGTCGGCGCTGGCGGGAGGTCGAGGTACTTCTGATCGACGTCGGTGAAGCCCCACTCCTTCAGCTGCCGCGCCCAGTCACCGAGGTTCTCCTTGCTCACGCGCACCAGCTCCATCGGGATGCGCTCCGGAACCTGCTCGTTGTCGAGCAGCTTCTTCACGATCGTCTCGACGCCGACGTATCCCCACTGGTAGGTGGGCTGCGCCAGGAGCACCGGCGCGAGCCCGCGCTCCACGTAGGGCAGCTCGGCGGGAAGCGCGTCGACGGCGACGATCTTCACCCGCGCGGGATCCAGCTCGTCGAGCAGCGCCGTGGTGAAGAGCGGCCAACCGCCGATCATCGCCCAGCCGCGGATGTTCGGGTAGGCGTTGGTCGCGCGGATCACCTCGGCGGCCGCGTCCTGCGGCGTCTCCGGGTGGTTGAACACGCCCGCGATCTTCACTCCCGGGTGCTTCGCCGCCTGGTCCTTCACCCCCTGCACCCGCTTCTGCAGGTTCGGAGCGTTCTGGTTCCCCGCCAGGATGCCGATCTCTCCGCCCTGGGCTCCTAGCTGCGCGGCGAGCTCGGTCATCACCTTCGCTCCCGTCTCCGCGTCGTCGACGCCGTAGAAGGCGAACCGGCCCGACTCGGGCACGTCACTGTCGAAGGTCATCACCTGGACTCCACGAGCTACCGCGTCGCGGATCGCACCGGTCACCTTCCCGGCATCCGAGGCGGAGAGCAGGATCGCGTCGGCGCCCTCGTTCACGGCCTGGGCCACGCGTTGCGCCTGCACCTGACCATCCTCCTGCGGCGGCGTGAGCCAGACGATCTCGATCGGAACGCCGCGCGCCTGCGATAGCTCCTTGGCCGCCGCTTCCGCTCCCACACGCGCCGAGAGGAAGACCGGGTTGGTCGAGCTCTTCGCGATCATCGCGATCGTCAGCTTGCCGTCGCCGCCGAGCGCTGCATTCGCGTCACCGCCCGCCGCCTGCTCTCCGGACTCCCCGCCCCCGCACGCGGCGAGCGCGGCGCTCACCAGCAGCATCGCCCCGACACTCCCGATTCTTCCGATGTTCATGGCTCTCCGTGGGTGGTTTTGACGTTCAGGCGCCCGCGCCCGCGGCCCGCGCCAGACGACGGGCGGTCAGGCGGCTGCTCCAGCGGTCCAGCACGACGGCCACGATGATCGCGCAGCCGATGATGATCCACTCGTAGTTCTGATCGAAGTGCAGCGTCCGGATCGACTGGCGGATCAGCACGATGAGGAACGCGCCGAGCATCGCCCCGAGAGCGCTGCCCTTGCCCCCGCTGAGGCTCGCGCCGCCGACCACGGCCGCCGCGATTACGTACAGCTCGTACCCGGCGGCATCGCCCGACGAGGCGGATCCGTAGTAGCCGATCCCGAGAAAGGCGGCGAGTCCAGCCGTCAAGCCGGACACGACGTAGACGCCCACCTGGATGCGGTCGAGCCGCAGGCCCGAGAAGCGGCTGGCCTCCGGGCTTCCGCCGAAGGCGAATACGTGCCGGCCCATCACCGTGCGCACGAGGTACAGCGTCCCGAGCAGCGTCATGAGCAGCATCACGAGCATCGGAACCGGCGTGAGCGCCGCCTCCAGTCCGAGCGACGCCTTCACGGCCTCGGTGAGCGGCCGCGGGACGAGGATGCTCTCCGCCTTGCTGACGACGAAAGCGACCCCTCGCAGGATCCACATCGTGCCCAGCGTGATGATGAAGGGGTGCACCCGCAGCCCGACCACCATGATGCCGTTCAGCAGACCCGCGAGCATACCGACGCCGAGGCAGACCGCGAGGCCGAGCAACACCGTCGTCGTGTCCCCGAGCGCTCCGGCCGCCCGGTACACCAGCGCCATCGTCACCCCGGCGAGCGCGTAGATGGAGCCGACGGAGAGGTCGATCCCGCCCGAGATGATCACCACCGTAGCGCCTACCGCCATGATGGCGAAGAAGCTCGCGTCGGTGACGGTCTGCAGCAGGGTGTAGGAGTTCCAGAAGGAGTTCACCATCTCGCCGGCCCGGCGGTCGAAGTGCGAGCCGGCGAGGGAGGCGAGCAGGATCACGAGCACGGCGATCACCAGGAAGAGCCCCAGCTCCTGCGTCGCCATCAGTCGGCGCGCGTGCGGGCCGAATCCGCGTCGCGACACCGTGGCCCGCGCAACCGGGGGCGGCGCGGGTTTTGGATCGGATGATTGAAGCATCAGCGTCCGGGCGAAGGTGGGCGTGACCGGAGGCTACGTCGGGCGTGAAGCCGCGTCAAGCACCGGCGCCGTCAGAACGCGCGCCGGAGCCCGCGCCCTGGGCGTTCGCCGGTGGGCGCGCCGCCGCGCACTACCGGAACGCCGTTGACGAGAACGTGCTGGATGCCGACGGAGGTCTGCACCGGGTTCTCGAAGGTGGCGCGGTCGCAGACGGTCGCCGGGTCGAAGATGGTGATGTCCGCGTACAGCCCGGCGCGCAGCAGCCCTCGATCCGTGAGCCCCACCCGCGCGGCGGGAAGCGAGGTGAACTTCCGGATCGCGTCCTCGAGGGTGAGCACGCCGCGCTCGCGCACGTACCGGCAGAGGATGCGTGGGAACGATCCATACGCGCGCGGATGAGGCTTCTCACGCACGGTCGAGTCGGCGGCACGCGCGCCCGCGTCGATCCCGACGCTGACCCAGGGCTGGCGCATCGCCAGCTCGATGTCCTCCTCCGACATCGAGAAGTAAATCGCCGACGTGGCCGCGCGGTCGGCCAGCAGGAGGTCGAGCAGCGCATCGACGACCGGCTGACCGCGCGCGCGGGCCACCGCGTCGAGACGCATCCCTTCGTAGCGCTCGAGGCTGTCGGTGACGGCGTTGGCGATCAGCACCCCCGGCGGGCCCCCGGCGGAAGCGCCGATCGCCGCGTCGGTGCCGCCGCCCTCGGCGAGAAGCTCACTGCGGATGCGGTTACGCGACGCCGGATCGCGCAGGCGCGCGAGGAGCGAGTCGCGGCCACCCGCGTGCGTCCACCCCGGTAGGACCGAGTTCAGGCCCGTGCCTGACGCGGCGTACGGGTACTGGTCGGCCGAAACATCCACCCCTCGGGCCCGGGCCGCCTCGATGGTGGCGACGGCCTGGCGCATCTTCCCCCAGTTCGGCCGTCCCGACGCCTTCAGGTGGTGGATCTGCACCCAGCCGCCGGCCTGCTCGCCGATCTGGATCGCCTCCTCGATGGCCTGGATCAGTCCCGCGCCCTCGGAGCGGATGTGGGAGGCGTAGCCGCCGCCGTACCGAGCGGCCACCCGCGCCAGCGCCGCGATCTCACCCGTGGACGCGAACGACGCCGGGGCGTAGGCGAGGCCGGACGAGAGCCCGACGGCCCCCTGCTCCATCGCCTCCGCGACCAGCTGCCCCATCCGCTGGATCTCGACCGCGGTCGCCGGCCGGTTCGCGTCGCCCATGACCGCGCGCCGAACGGACCCGACGGTGACGAAGGTCGCCAGGTTGATCGCCGGCCTCGCGGCCTCCAGCACCCGGAAGTAGCCGTTCAGATCGCGCCAGGTGACGAGCTCCCGAGCGGCGCCCAGCTCGCGCAGCGTGTTCTCCGATATGGGCACCACGCTCGACACCTCCCCCGTTACCTCGGAGGTGATCCCCTGCGTGATCTTGGAGATGGCGCGGCCGTCGCGCAGGAGCGGGTACTCGGAGTGCCCGAGCATGTCGATGAACCCGGGCGCGACGATGAGGCCGGTCGCGTCGATGGTGTCGCGCGCCTGGGCCGCGGGGAGGAGCCCGACCGCGGCGATCCGGTCGCCGCGGATGGCCACGTCGGCGCGGAACCAGGGGCTCCCCGTCCCGTCGACGACGCGCCCGCCGCGGATCAGCACGTCGTACGTCGACGACGGCCTGGCGGGCACGGCGACGGGCGGGCTCGCGGGGGGCGTCGGAGCGTTGGGCCGCGACTGCGCGCAGCCGACCAGGGAGAGGACAAGCGCCGCCCGGAGCGCCCGCGTGGTCACCGGGCGAGCGCCACGGGACGGGGCTGCAGCTTCTTCGCGACCGTCATGTGATAGACGGTCTGCGCGCGCTCCATCATCACCAGCAGCTTCCCCTCGTCCCGCATCTTCTGCAGTACGCGCCCGAGCACCGCCTGGAGCTCCGCGGAGCGTTGCGTTCCGGTCTCCACGAAGAGCGAGTCCTGGAGCTGCCGAAGCTGCGGCTCGAGCTGCGGCGGCGCGCCATACGTCACCGTGTCCACACTGGGGGCGGGAGGCGCGAAGCGGCGGTACGCGACGTCCAGCGTGGTGCCGTACTGGTGCGCACTGACGCCACGGGCCGCGTTCGGGTTCGACCGGCGCAGCTTCGCCTGCATCGCCGAGCTGCGCAGCACCGAGGTGACCACCAGGCGGATCGGCGGGAGGCCGAGGCTGTCGAGCTCCGTCTGGAAGCGCTCGCCGATCTCGACCAGCATGGCGTGCGTGCTCGGCGTCACGTACGGCACCGAGTAGTCCAGGTCGCGGAGGACCCAGAGCCGGGTGCTGTCCTCCAGCGGGACCAGCTGCCCGGATGCCACGAGCGGGTCGATCTCCGCGGTCGGGTTGATCCCCATCGCGCGGGCGCGCGCCGTCTGCACCCGGTTCACGTCGCGTCGCAGGGCGCGCTGCTCCGCCCTGGTGAGCGCGCGCACCTGCCGCAGCGCCGTATCCACCGAGTCGAGCCGCGCCTGCACCCTGGCCTGCAGCGTATCCCACGACGGCGCCGGCGCCGCCGGCGGAGCCGACGCACGACCGCCCTTCGGCGAGGCCGTCGACAGCTCCTCCGGCGGGTGCTCCGCGTCGGAGCAACCCGCCAGCGCCGCGGCCACGGCCACCACCCACATGCACCGCGACAACCCCTTCATCGTACTGCGTATCATTCGCTCTTCCTGGCTGGTTCGGATTGGGCGGTGGTTGCTAGATCTATGCCGGTGAAGGGTGATGGGGTTTGGGGAGTTGCCAGTTGCCAGTTTTACGATCCTCACCCGCCGACCGCGGGCTCCCGGCCGCCGCGGGTGAGCCGACCGGCAACTGGCAACTCGCAACTGGCAACTCGCGACCCTTCTCACCCCCACGGCTTCAGCACCACCTTGATGCAGCCGTCCTCCTTGTCGCGGAAGGTCCTGTACATCTCGGGTCCCTGGTCGATCGGCACGGTGTGGGTGACGACGAAGGAAGGGTCGATCTTGCCGCCCTCGATCTGCTGGAGGAGCGGCTCCAGGTAGCGCTGGACGTGGGTCTGGCCGGTCTTGATGGTGAGCGCTTTGTTCATCAGCGCGCCGAGCGGGATCTTGTCGCCGAAGCCGAGATAGACGCCGGGGATCGAGATGGTACCGCCCTTCCGGCAGCACATGATCGCCTCGCGGAGCACGTGCGGGCGATCGGTTTCCATCAGCATCATCGACTTCGCCTTGTCGTACATGGCGTCTATGCTGCCCGCGGCGTGCGCCTCGGCGCCGACCGCGTCGATGCAGCGGTCCGGGCCGCGGCCGCCCGTCATCTCCATCAGCCTGTCGTAGACGCCCACCTCGCTGAAGTCGATCGTCTCGGCACGGCCGTGGGTCTCGGCCATGCGCAGGCGCTCCGGAACGCTGTCGATGGCAATCACGCGTCCGGCGCCCATCAGCCAGGCGCTCTGTATGGTGAACTGCCCGACCGGGCCGCACCCCCAGACCGCCACGGTGTCGCCGGGCTCGATGTCGGCGTTCTCCGCGGCCATCCAGCCGGTCGGGAAGATGTCCGAGAGGAAGAGCACCTGCTCGTCCGGCAGATCGGAGTCGATGCGAATGGGCCCGACGTCGGCGTAGGGTACGCGGAGGTACTGGGCCTGCCCCCCGGCGTAGCCGCCAGTCATGTGCGAGTAGCCGAACAGCCCGGCGGTGGCGTGGCCGATCAGCTTCTGCGCCACTTCCGCGTCACGGTTCGTGGTGTCGCAGAGCGAGAAGAGGGTCTTCTGGCAGAACCAGCAGCTTCCGCAGGAGATGGTGAAGGGGACGACCACGCGGTCGCCCTTCTTGATGCGCGTCACCGCGCTGCCGACCTCTTCCACGATCCCCATCGGCTCGTGGCCGAGGATGTCGCCCTTCTCCATCAGCGGGTTGAACCCGTCGTAGAGGTGGAGGTCGGAGCCGCAGATGCACGAGCGCGTCACGCGCACGATGGCATCGTTGGGGTGCTCCATCTGCGGCTCGGCCTTGTTGACGGCGCGCACGCGGTAGGGGCCCCGGTAGTTCATTGCCAGCATGGCAGGCGTCCTTTGACAAAGTTGTTCAGCCCGGGCGGGCAATCCGCATGCCAGCGCGGCGGCGGCCGCGGCGCCACAATAGGGTGATGGACACACCCGTCACCGTCAGCCTCATCGGCGCGCCGACCGACGTCGGCGCCAGCGTGCGCGGCGCCGGCATGGGGCCCGACGCCCTGCGCGTGGCTGGTCTGGTGGAAGCCCTGCGTGCCCGCAAGCTCGAGGTG
>JAHWJV010000014.1 GCA_019348265.1 Gemmatimonadota bacterium | reverse complement strand
CGGCCTGCGAAGGCCGGGCCCGTTTTAGACCGCGCGGAGACTAATGAGCCGCCGCGGCGGTGTCGGTCATCATCGCGGCGCTGTCCATCGGCATCGCGCCGGCGGTGCTGTCGACGACGACGGGCTCCGGCGTGATCGGAGCGACCATCGAGGTATCCTCGACGAGGGTGCCCTCGGTCTCACCGGCCTCATCACCGCCGCAAGCGGCGAACGAAACCAGCCCGGCGAGCGCGAGCGCTGCGAAGTAACGGTTCTTCATGGTAATCTCCAGTGTGGTCGGGCGTCGTTTTGCCGGACCGAATGTCCGGCGCCGGGTGGGCGATCCACTCCGGTGTTCCTCTCGGGCCGTCCATAAACATCCGGGCCCGCGGCCGCTTTAAAAGCAACCGACGTGCCATGTGCCCAGCAGGCGTCCGGGTGGCGAAAACCCGCATGGATGCGTAGTTTTCTCGGCACCAGCCAGAAAGCCGCCGCCGTCCGGTTACGCCAGGAACGTTCAGTGAACAGCCCGGTCCGTTCAGTGAACATCCGACCGAACGTTTTTCTCTTCTCGCGCCGAGCCCCGGACCCGATGGGCGGACTCTCCGTACGGACCAAAGTATTCCTGTTGTTCGCCGCGGCGGCACTGCTGACGGTGGTGCCGGTTCTGGTGCTGATCCGCCAGGCGGTGGCTGAGCGAGTCTATGCGAGCGCGACGCAGGAGCTGGAGTCCGCGCGGGGATCGACGGCGGTGAACTGGGAGAACTCCGTTTCGCTGCTACAGGAGAAGGCGCGGCGGATCGCGCTGGAGCGCGAGGTGGAGCGGCTCATCCGGGAGGGGGAGCCCGGGCGGCTGGAATCCGCGTTGAAGCGGCAGATCGACGAAGGGCAGATCGCGGTGGCAGTGGACTCGGCGGGAAGGACGCTGGTCGGACCCGTGCTCGACACGAGCATCGTGAACACGGGCCGCAGCGCCGTCTTCGTCCCACCGCAGGGTACGCTGCCGCTGCGGGTGGCGGTTCGGGCGGTCTACATGGATACCAGCACGGCGCCGGCCGACACCATGAGCGGCGCAATGGCCGAAGACAGCGTACTCATCGGGATGGTGGGAGTCGCCGAGCGCCTGGACACGCTGCTGATCGCAGCGGTGAAGTCGGCGGCGGGAGGGACGGACGTGGCGCTGATCGCCGGCGACTCCGTGTCGGTGCTCGCGAGCACGCTCCCGGACAGCCTGACCGCGTTCCTGTCCGGGATGAGCATGCGCACGGTGCAGGCGCAGGGAGTTCGCTCCTCCGAATCCGGGAGCCTGCTGTACGTGGCCTACAGGCTGAACACGACGGGACGTCCGGCGGCGATCGTGCTCTTCCGTCCGGTGGCAGACGAGCTGGAGCTGGTGGGCGGGATCGATCAATCGGTGATCGGCATCGGGGTCGTTGCGCTCGGGCTCGCGGTCGGCCTGGCGCTGGTGATCGCCCGGATCGTGGCGCGCCCGGCGCAGGCGCTTGCGGCGGCGGCGGCGGACCTCGCGCGGGGTAACTTCGGCGCGCCGCTCCCCGCTGCTTCCAGCGACGAGATCGGCCAGCTCACCAACGCGTTCCGCGACATGCGGTCGGCGATCGCGGAGCGGGAGGGTCGGCTGCGATCCGCACAGGCGGAGCTGATCCATCGCGAGAAGCTCGCGGCGATGGGTCGGCTGGTGGCGCAGCTCTCCCACGAGATCAACAACCCGATCTACAACATCCAGAACTGCCTGGAGGTTCTCGAGCGGCGGAGCGATCCCCGCGACCCGAACCGGGAGTTCCTCTCTCTGGCGCAGGAGGAGCTCCAGCGGATGGCGGTTCTCACCCGCCAGATGCTGGATCAGAGCCGGCCGCTCGCGGACGCGGCCGCGCCACTGGACCTCAACCAGCTCGTGCAGCGGGTGGTCGCCCTGGCGCGTCCGGAGCTCGATGCGCACGGTATTCGCGCCTCGCAGAACCTCAGGCGCGGAATTCCGTCCGTGGTGGCGCACCCGGACGCGCTGCAGCAGGTGCTCGCGAACCTCGTGGCCAACGCGATCGACGCGATGCCCACCGGCGGCGAGCTCAAGGTGACGACGCGCGCCGATGCGGAAGCCGTCGAGGTGGTGGTGGAGGACACCGGCGTCGGGATCGCGGAGGAGCATCTCCCGCACATCTTCGAGGCGTTCTATACGACCAAGCCCGCGGTGAGCGGCATAGGCCTCGGCCTCTTCGTTTCGGAGGGGATCATCCGCGGGCATCGCGGGCGGCTCTTCGTGGAGAGCACGGTCGGGAAGGGCAGCCGCTTCATCGTTCAACTTCCCCGCGAGACGCTGAACGCGTCGCTCGCGACGCCGGACGCCTCGGAGACGAGCGAGCCGGCGGCCGTCTAGCAGCTTACGAAGCCATGTCTGTCAGCACCGACACAGCACGCATCCTGATCATCGACGACGACCGCGCCTTCCGCGTCAGCACGGCGGCGCTGCTGGCCGACGAGGGCTACGAGGTAGACGCCGCGCCCGGTGGCGACGACGGCCTCGCCAAGCTGCGGGAGGAGAAGTACGACCTGCTCCTGCTCGACCTGAAGATGGAGGGGCGCACCGGGCTTTCGGTGCTGGAGGAGCTGCGCCGGACGGGCCACTCCATCCCGGTGCTGATGCTCACGGGTTATGCCACCATCGACTCGGCAGTCCAGGCGCTGAAGCTCGGCGCGGACGACTACCTGACCAAGCCCTGCGACAACGACGTGTTGCGGTCGAAGATCCGCGCGATCCTCGCCACTCGCGCGCCGCTCCTCGGCACCGGCGCGGCCCGCATCGTCGGCCGGAGCGCCGAGATGCAGGAGGTGATGAAGGCGATCGAGCGAGTGGCGCCGACGGACTCGACGGTGCTGCTGCGCGGCGCCACCGGGACGGGCAAGGAGCTGGTCGCGAGGGCGATCCACGAAGAGGGTCCACGGGCCGGCCGCGCTTTCGTGGCGGTGAACTGCTCGGCGCTGGCCGAGGGACTCCTCGAGTCCGAGCTGTTCGGGCACGCGCGCGGCGCCTTCACGGGAGCCGTCACGGAGCGGAAGGGGCTCTTCGAGGAGGCCAATGCCGGGACCATCTTCCTCGACGAGATCGGGGACGTCAGCCCCGCGATGCAAGCGAAGCTGCTGCGCGTTCTGCAGGAGAGGGAGGTGACGCGCGTCGGAACCGCGAAGTCCATCGGAGTGGACGTTCGAGTCATCGCCGCGACGCACCAGGACCTGGAGGCGCTGGTCGAGTCCGGCCGCTTCCGTGCGGACCTCTACTTCCGCCTCAAGGTCTTCCAGATCCGCGTGCCCGATCTCAAGGATCGCCCCGAGGACGTGCGCGCACTGTCGGCCGCGGCGATCGAGCGGTGGAACGAGCGGATCCCCGACCCCAGACGGCGCATCAACGGCTGCTCGGACGAGACGCTGCAGGTGCTGGAGCGCTACGACTGGCCGGGGAACGTGCGAGAGCTGATGGGAGCTATCGAGCACGCATGCATCGTGTGCGACGGCAACCGCCTGCTGCCCTCGCACCTGCCGCGCGAGATCCTGGAGCACGAGTCGCCCGTGGTGGAGGGGAACGGCGCGGAGCCGAACGGCGCACGCCTGGGTGAGACGGGTCGGCGATACCAGGCGCCTGACGCCGACGCTGAGCGGGAAGCCATCCGCCAGGCGCTCGTTCAGGCCGAGGGCAACCGAACCCGCGCCGCCGCCGCACTCGGGATGGGACGCACCACTCTCTGGCAGAAGCTCAAGGAGTACGGCCTCGACGAGCCCTGAGGCACCTCCTGTCTACTGCGCCGGCCGCTGGTTGTCCGCTATCGAGGACGAGCTTCGCGCCTGGAAGCGGAGGGGCAGCGGCTAACGGGCTGCGGCGAAACGACTTGGTTTTCTCGCAAACACGGGCACGTCCTCTGCCAATCTTCCAGGCACGAGTGGTATGTCCGTCACCGTTCCCAGTCCGCAGGAGCCCAGGATGATTCCATTCTCGCAGATCTCTCACGCAACGCGTGCTCGGGACGGACGCATCTCCCGCCGCGCTGGCCGCATGGCCGTGCTCGGAGCCGCGCTCTTGGCGACGCTCGGGACCGGGTGCGCTCGGCAGGTCGTGCGCATCGCTCCGGAGCAGGCGATCGACCTTTCCGGTCGATGGAACGACGTCGACAGCCGCCTGGTGGCGGAAGCATTGATCCAGCAGAGCTTCGAGCCCGGAGGCGGGCAGAGCTGGGCCATGCGCCACACCCAGCGGAATGGCGGCGAGCGCCCCACCGTCATCGTCGGGAGCCTCCGCAACCGGACGATGGAGCACGTGCCCGTCGGGACCTTCGTCCGCGACCTGGAGCGCGGCTACGTCAACACCGGGCTGGTGAACGTGGTTGCCAGCAACGCCGAGCGCGACCAGATCCGCGACGAACGTGAGGACCAGCAGCAGTTCGCCGCCGCGACGACGCGGGCGCGGCTGAGGCAGGAGACCGGCGCCGACTACATGCTCCAGGGAGAGATCCAGGCGATCGAGGATCGCGAGGGCCGCCGCAGCGTGGTCTTCTACCAGGTAGACGTGACGCTCACCGACCTGGAGAGCAACAGCCGGGTGTGGGTGGGCCAGCACAAGATCAAGAAGTACATCGAGAGGCCTCGCCTGCGGCTGTAAGGCCAGGGTACTCGCCGCCGGCGGTACGATGAAGGAGCGGCGCTCGACGAAGCGCCGCTCTATCTTTTTTCAGGTGCGAACCGCTGCGGCCGACGGTTGTCAAAAGCCATGCGGCGGCACAGATTGGGAGCGGTCGCCGGCTCCTCCCGGCTGCGGCTGGGCCGGTCCAGCGACGTCTCCCCTCAGGCCAACATCGCATGCCCGCAAAAGTGATCGTTCGGGACCTGCGGAAGCAGTACGGGAGCACCCAGGGCGCTCGCGGCGTCAGCTTCGAGATCCAGGACGGCGAGATTTTCGGTCTCATCGGCCCGAACGGGGCGGGGAAGACCACCACGGTCGAGTGCATCATCGGGCTGAGGGAGCCCGATTCCGGCGCCATCGAGATCTGCGGGATCGACGCTCGCACCCGACCGCGCGAGGTCAAGCAGCGGATCGGCGCGGCGCTGCAGACGACTGCCTTGCAGGACAAGATCACGCCTCGAGAAGCGCTCGGCCTGTTCGGGTCCTTCTACGAGAACCGTGAAGAGCCCCAGCAGCTTCTGGAGCGCTTCACACTGCTGGAGAAGGCCGACGTGTCGGTGGATACACTCTCCGGAGGGCAGCGACAGAGGCTCGCCCTCGCGCTAGCCTTCGTCAATCGCCCGGAGCTGGTGTTCCTCGACGAGCCGACGACCGGGCTCGATCCCCAATCGCGCCGAGAGCTGCACGGGGAGATCGCCCGGATGAAGGAGGACGGGCACACGGTTCTCCTCACGACGCACTACATCGACGAGGCTGAGCAGCTCTGCGACCGGATCGGGATCATCGATCACGGCCGCATCATCGCGACGGGTGCCCCGCACGAGCTGATCGGTAGATCGAGCGCTACGCCGAGCGTGTCGCTGGTCGCTTCGCAGCCGCTGGACGCCGCCGCTCTTTCCGCCTTGCCAGGAGTCCAGAACCTGTTCTGCGACGAGAACACCGCGCGCTTCCGTACCGCCACCGCGACCCAGACGGTGACGGCGCTGATGAGCCTGCTCGACCGTCAGGGCGCTCATCTATCAGAGCTGCACGTTCACAAGGCGACCCTCGAGGACATCTTTATCGAGCTCACCGGGACGGATCTGCGTGACTGATCGCCCTGCAAGCCTCCGTGTGACCCATCCGCGTTCGAGCGTATGACGAGCGTGGTGTATCAACTCGGCGTGAACCTCCGGCTGCACTTCCGCAACAAGATGGGGCTGCTTTACAGCTACCTCTTTCCCGCCATCTTCCTCGTCGCGTTCTGGGTCCTCTACCGTACTGAAGAGGTGCCGCTCGCCAGACACATGGGCGAGCTGCTGACGGTCACGGCGCTGGGGGGCGCCTGCTTCGGCCTGCCGACCTCGATGGTCGCTGAGCGCGAGCGTGGAGTATGGCGGCGGTATCGGCTCGCGCCCGTCCACATCGGGAGCCTGGTAGCCAGCACGGTCGTCGCGCGCTATTTCCTGCTCCTGACCGCCGGCGTCGTGCAGCTCGCGCTTGCGCTGGCCATCGGGATGCCCTTTCCGGAGCACCCGCTGGACCTGTTCGTAGCGTTCACCTTCGTCTGCTTCGCCTTCCTCGGGCTCGGGCTGGTGATCGCCACGCTCGCCGACAACATCCCGGCCGTACAGGCACTTGGACAGTGCATCTTCCTGCCGATGCTGATCATCGGTGGGGTCGCCGTGCGGCTCGCGAGCTTACCGGAGTGGGCCCAGCACGTCTCCGCTTTCTTTCCCGGGCGTTACGCGGTCGACGCGCTCCAGGCGACAGTTACCGGAAACGGCCTGAACGCCACGCGTTTCAGTCTTCTGGCGCTCCTCCTGATTGGCGCGGCGGGGTCGCTCGCCGGAGCAAAGATGTTCCGATGGGATGCGCAACAGCGCTTCGCCAGAAGTCGCGGCAAAGGCTGGCTCGGGGTAGCGCTGGTCGCATGGGTCGCCGTGGGGCTGCTCGCCGAGTCCAACGGGATCATCTCCATCGTGAACCCGAGGACGGCGGAGGACCAGGGCTCGACCGACGACATCGTCGCGGGGCTGATGCGCCAGGGGCCGGCGCGTCCGGCCGAACCGACCGCGGCGCCGGGCGACTCCACCCCGGCCACTCCGGGCCCGGCCGTACCTGCGGACACTGGCGCCGTGGGTGCGCAAACGCCCGTGGCGACGCCAGGCGCTCCCACGATTCCTACGGCACCCCCGGCAGTGCCGCTACCAGGCGCACCCGCACAGCCGGCGGCGGCCGCGCCCGCCACCGGCTGGCAGGCGGCGACTCTGGCCGACATCGAGAGGGACATCGACTTTTCCCGGGTGCCGAGCGACCAGGGCGTCGTCTCCCCAATCGCCCCGTCGGACGACGTGCCCCAGGCGGATCTCGCCGATCAGCTCCAGTGCATCCGCACCAACATCGTCGTCTGGGGGCCTGGGAGAACGCCCGACCCGATTCAGCGGGTGCGCAACTACCTCTACGTGGCGGCCGTCCCCGACGTCTTCCAGATCGACCTGGAGCGCTATGTCCCCGCGGTCGTGATGGAGCGCCTGGTCCAGGTTACCCCGCGGGACGAGCTCATCAAGATCCTCTACTGGATCGCGATGCACCCCGAGGGCGGGGATCTCAACGCGCTGGATGAGGTGCGCACCGTCTGCCTCGACGGGGCTCCGGGAGACACGGAGGAAGTGCGAAACCGGACGGCGATCTACGCGGTGAAGTTCCTCGGGCGACTTACCGGGAAGCTCGGCCGCTGAGCCGTGAGCGCGCTCGCGCCTCTATCCGTCTGTCCCGTCCGCGAAGTAGCCGCTGTCCCCTCCGCTGGACAACCCGTCGCTGCCCGGCGTGCGTCCTCCGGTCCGCATCTCCTTTGGCCTCATTCTCTTACCTGACGAGGCGGCGCGCGGTCCTCCGATTGCCAAACTGATGCGTCAGAAGCGGAGTAGGCGCGAGCGTCGCGAGCGCGGGATCGTTGGCTTCCTTAGGTTGCTTAACTACGCTCCAGCCGTACCGCTGATCAGCGAGTCGACTTGCGGTCGACGCGGTCGCGCCACCCGGGATCTTGCGAGGACCCATGAAGCTCCTGACGAGAGGTATCGCGCTCAGTGCGCTGGTCGCGGTCGCTGGTTGCGGTCCGCACATCCAGCCGCTCCACAGGGTGATGGAGAACGGGCAGGTGCTGCGCCCGGGTTCGGAGGCCGCGATCGAGCGCGCGCGGGTCGAGGGTGAGATCCAGCGGGAGCAGCTGGCGGAGCAGCTGAGGACCACGAGTGCGAGCGCACTCGCGACGTGCGTAGCGGCGGTCTGCGACGCGATCACGCGCGGCGAGCTGGTGCTGGGCATGACCGAGGCCCAGGTGCTGGCGGCGACCCGCACGACCGCGCAGGCGTGGGACGTCCGAGGAGCCGGCGCGGCCCTGATGATGACCGCGCGTTCGGACCTCGACGTGCCGACGGATGCGGTCGCGAAGATCGCCTTCGTCACCCTGCAGAATGGAAGGGTGGCGAGCTACACCTACCGTGAGCCGCAGGGGTATCGCACCGTGACGAGCCCCGCCGACGCGATACCCGCCGGGCGCTCCTCCGGGCAGGCGGAAGCCCTCCTCCGGCAGGGCGACGACTTCGTGGCCTCGGGGCGACTGGACCTGGCCCTGGAGCGCTACGACCAGGCCGACATTCTCCGGCCCGAGCATCCGGAGACGACGCTCCGAATCGCGCGGACGCTGGACAAGTCTCTGCGGCCGGTCGAGGCGGTACTCCGCTACCGGATGTTCATCCACCAGATGGAGCTCGAGCGAATCCGCGCGCACGGCGAAGTGGCCGCCAGCGTCGCCGAAGCGATCGCGCGTGCCCACGAGCGGATCATCGTCCTGGAACGGCGCTGATGAACGGCATGGTGCGAGATCACGAGCGTACGAGGGTGCGAAAGTTTGGGTGTGCGAGGTCGTTGACTCTCGCGCTCTCGCACTCTCGCGCTCTCGCGCTCGTCCTGCTCCTTGGTGGGTGCAGCGGGCAGCGTGCGATGCCCGCCCGGCCGGCGCCGGAGACGCTTCCCGCCGAGTCGCCGCTGCTCAGCCGCTCGCTTGCGGACTCGGACGCCTGGCTGAGGCATTATCTCTTCGTGGGCGAAGCGAGGACGGCGGTGGACGCGCTGCAGCCGAAGTCGCCGCTCGCGCCTCGTGATGGGCTGCTTCGTGCACTGCAGGAGGGGATCGTGCTCCACCAGGCCGGCGAGTACCGCAGGAGCAACCAGGCGCTCGAATGGGCGGAGGTGGAGGCGGATCGCCGCTATACGCGCAGCGTCTCCCGCGAGGTCGCGTCCTTCGTGATCAACGATGGCGTCGTCGGCTATACCCCACCCGCGGGCGAGCTGGTGATGGTGCCGTACTATCGAATTCTCAACTACCTCGCACTTCGAGACGTTGCAGCGGCGATGGTGGAGGCTCGCAAGGCCACGGCGCTGATCGCACGGCTCGACCGGAGCCGGGCGCAGCGCTGCCGCGAGGACGGGATGCTGCTCTACCTCGCCGGAATGGTGCAGGAGATGGGTGGCGAGCTCAACGACGCGCTGGTCTCTCTGCGGCAGGCGCAGCGGGCGTTCGCGTCCTGCGAGTCGGCTGTGGACGTGGAGCGCGCCATCGCGGGCGACCTTCACCGCCTGGCGCTGCGCTCCGGCGTAACGGAGGTGGCGGATTCCGTCGCCGTGAAGTTCTCCCTGCAGAGCGCGACACCGCGGCCAGGCGGGGATCTTCTCCTGCTGGTCGAGCATGGCTTCGTGGCCCATCGCGCGGAGCAGGCGCTGCACGTGCCGATTTTCCCGGAGGAGCTCGACGGCCTGGAAAGCAGCAACCTGGAGCAGATTACCGCCGTAGCCGCCCGCGTGACGACCCGGCTCCTGGACAACGCGTCGGAGAAGAGGGTGTGGGGGCGCGCCTGGGACGATGCGCCGCTGGTGCAATGGGCGAACGCGCTGGAGGGCGCCTACGTCCTGCGGCTCGCCTGGCCGGCTCTCCGGCTCGAGGCTACCCGCCCGGCGGCCGTGCGGGTTTGGGTCGACGACTCGGTCGCCGCCGTCTCCACGGCGGGCGACCTCACGGCGATGATGCACCGAGAGATGGAGCAGCGCCGCGCGGCCATGCTCACGCGCCTGGTCGCGCGTGGGGTGGTAAAGTACTTGCTTTCTCGCGAGGTGGAGAAGAAGTCGGAGGAGAAGGGTGGCGAGGCGGCCGGGTTCCTGATGGGGCGGCTGGCGAACTTCGCCGCCAACCGGCTCGAGCAGGCGGATCTGCGTAGCTGGTCCCTCCTGCCGGATCGCATTTCCATGGTAAGGACCCGCCTCCCGGAAGGAGTGCACCGCGTGCGGATCGAGACGCTGGGAGCCGATGGACAGGTCACCGGCGTCCGAGATCTCGGCGAGGTGACCATTCGCCCCAATGAGACGCTGGTTCTTGGTCAGCGTGTCTGGGGCGACGACAACGGAGACCTGCCCCTTCCAGCGGGTCCACCTGGCCACGCAGCCGAGACGACTGCCTCGGCGAAGTGAGCCAAACGACAGAGCGCCCCGAACGACTCGACGGTTCGGGGCGCTCTGCTGCATCGGGGCCGGTCGGCTACATCCCGCTCCAGGGGGTGAAGAACCAGACCAGGAGGATGGGTACCAGAGGGATCATGAAGATCCCTACGATCCAGTAGACGATCTCCGCCGTGGTGTAATCCTCCTCGTCGGCGAAGTGCTCCGTCCGCGTGCTTTCCAGGTCTGACATGACTCGAATGGGTGAGGTGCGACCGTGGGCCGCCTGGTGAACTCAGTGCTGTCCCCCGGCCGAAATATTGTAGCGCTTACCCCGGCGCCTGTCCAGACGTGAGCGGCCGCGCGGGATAGAACCCCTCACCGGCCGCCGCGAGCCGCGTGAGGAGCGCGGCCGGGCGGAAGGTCTCGCCGTG
Organism: Gemmatimonadota bacterium; assembly: GCA_019348265.1. Taxonomy (GTDB): domain Bacteria; phylum Gemmatimonadota; class Gemmatimonadetes; order Longimicrobiales; family Longimicrobiaceae; genus JAHWJV01. The sequence goes on along the minus strand of JAHWJV010000014.1, from coordinate 8,546 downwards.
CGGGATCGCGAGCGATTCCAATCGCTGCACGGTCGCTGACAGCCCAGCGCGGTCCGCCTGGAAGAGCAGGCCGCCGCGCCGCCGCGGGTAGCCCAGGCCAAAGATCGCACCGACATCCACGTCCGCGGCCGTGGCGACGATTCCTTCCTCGAGGATGCGCGCTGACTCGTTGACCAGCGCCAGTAGCAGCCGGTCACGAAGCCGCTCGCCGTCGGCCTCGGGTACCACGCCCTCACGTCGCGGAAGCCCCGGGTTGACCCCGAGCGGCCGCCCCCGCCGGTATCGGTAGAAGCGCGCGTCCCGGTCCGCCATCCACAGCATGACCGGCGTCGGCGACAGCCTTGCGCCCAGCCTGGGGCTCAGAGCAGAAAGCATCTGGATGACGCCCCCCACGCCGATGGCGTCGATGCGCTGCAGCGGGCCCATAAGGAGACCGAAACCCTCCATCTCGCTGTCGACGCTCTCGACCCTGGCACCCTCGTGCACCAGACGGGTGGCCTCGACGAGCAGGACGGCGAGGAGGCGGTGCGCCAGAAAACCGGGTCCGTCGGCGACGTGCAGCGGGGTGCCGCCCAGCGACGAGGCGAGCCGGCAAGCCGCCGCTACCGCGTTGGCATCGCTCGCCTCACCCGAGACGATCTCGATGAGCGGAAAGATCTCCGGCGGGCGGGATGCCACGAGGCCGAGCGCTCGCGCGGGTAGTCGCACCGCCTGGGTCAGCTCGGCCAGCGGAAGGAGGGGCGATGACGAAGCGAGGGTGCAAGTGTCCCCCACGTGCTCCTCAGACTCCGTCAGCGCCTGCAACACCTTCTCCGGGCGCCCCTCTGGCGCAGCCACCACCATCTCGATCACCCCGAAGCCCCCGAACCCGGTGGTTCCCTCGACCCGCTCTTCCCTGGCGCGCGGCCCATCCGGCGCACCCGCTCGCGTATCGCTGTCCGAAAGCCGCTCTCGCAGCAGCTGGACGCTCTTGGCCACTGCGGTTCGGTCCCGATCCTTCAGACGGACCGGGAACCCCCGACGCGCGAAGAGGCTGGCGATCTCGACCGCTTCCCGCCCTGAGCCGAGCACTGCCACCCGCTCTATGACGGCGCCGTCCGGCGGGTGCGAGTGGGTGGCCCGTCCGTCCAGCAACGCGGCGTGTATGAGCGATTTCGCTGTTTCCGTCACGACGAGCTGCCCGTAGAGCTCGGCCTCCCGCTCGAATGCGCGTTCGAGCGGCAGCGCGATCCCGTCGGCGACGCTGTCGAGAGCGGCGCGAACCGCGGTTGGCGGGGCGAGAGCCTCGGCGGCCAGCCGAGAGGCGCGGGCGAACAGGATGCGCCTTCCAGGTGCGGTATCCTCGATCAGGCGCCGGTGGACCCGTCGCCGTGCGCCGGTGCGGATGCGGCCGCGCTCCACGCGCTCCAGCGCGAATTGGCGCGCCCGCGCCTCGAGCTCGCCCGCCGCCACCGCCACGTCGACCAGCCCGAGGGTGCGCGCGGCCGCCGCGTCGAGCTCCACCCCGTGCACGATGAGACGGAGCGCGGCGTCGATGCCGATCAGGCGTGGCAGACGGACCGTCCCGCCTAGCGCGGGGAGGAGGCCCAACCTGAGCTGGTGCAGCAGGAAGCGAGTCTCCACGGATTCCGTTGCGACGCGGTACGAGCAGGCGAGCGCCAGCTCCAGCTCGGCTCCCGCACAGGCGCCTTCGATCGCCGCGATCGTCGGAACGGCGAGCTGCTCGAGCCGCCGCAGCGACGTCTGGCCCGCGACCGCCTCAGCGGTGCCGTCGCTCTCCTTCGAGATCCCAAGGAGCGCCTGCAGATCCTCGGTCCCGCCGCTCGTGGTCGGGAGGTGCACGATCAAAGCGCGAAGCTGCCCGGCCTCGATCGCCGATTCCACCTCGCTCAGCCGCCGACCGAGGGCATGCACGACCGTCCGCGGGAGGCGAGCGACGCCCCCCGGCGACGGTATGGTCAACCAGGCGACGCCGTCGAGAGCGACGTCGAGCGTGGAGTGATCGGCGGCGGTGGGCGCCGCGTCTCCTTCCCCCAACGGGGCCGCCTGTTTTTCCTCCCGCGACGGTGCCTCGGGTGCCTCCTCGAGATCGCTCATCCTGAGATAGTGCGGCGCGCCGGCCCTCCGCGGCAAGTACGGCCGCCAATCCAGTAAAAAGCTCCCGCCCCGCGACGTGATCGCGGGGCGGGAGCTCTCGCGAGTGCTTCGCCTAGAAGCCGGGCTGCAGGGCGAACTGCCAGTGCCAGCCGCGGTACTGCTCGAAGGGTCTCACGTACGAGACCTCCAGCACCGCATAGCCCAGCAGGTTGATCCGGCCGCCCACGCCCGCACTGGTCAGCACTCCGCGCTCGGCCCTGTTGGCCTGCAACCCGCGCTGTAGGACGGGCGAGCTGTCCTTGTTCCAGGCCACGCCCCCGTCGAAGAATCCGAAGCCCTCGACCGGCGGGAAACCCACCGGGCCGATCACGAGTGCGCGGATCACCGGGACGCGAAGCTCGACGTTCGCTATGGCCAGCCGCGTTCCAAGGAGCTGCGAGTAGAGGCCGCATGCATCCGCCGAACGCTCCGACTGTTCGGCGCAGTCATCGTACGCTCCGCGGTAGCCCCGGATGAAGTACGGGCTACCGATGAACTGGTTGCCGAAGATCGCCTCGTCGCGACCATACCGGCCGAAGTGCATTCCACGAACGGCGAGCGTGAACGGCCGCAGGAAAAGGTAGCGGCGGTAGTCGCCCAGCGCCTGAATGAACTGTAGCTGACCGGCGGTCGGCGACAGCTCGAAGTGGTAGCGCTGGCCGGCGAACGGAGACGTGTAGTTCATCAGCGCGTCGTCGTAGATCAACGCCGCCGACGCCTGCGCCATGTTGTACCCCCGGCTGAACTCATCCTGCTTGAACCGCTCACGCGTCTGTGCCTGGAAGCTCACGAGCTGCCCGCCGGAGACGATCGCGGGCCCGCTGTACCGGTCGACCACCACGTCCTGCGAGAGGCGCCGGAGCCCGCCCGAGAACTCCACCCGCTGGTTCTGCGAGAAGGGGTACTGAAGCACCCCCTGCAGGCTGGTGTCGAAGATCCGGTACCGCTGGAGATCCAGGCTTGCGATGCCGGTCTGCGAGCCCTGCGCGTCCGGGTCGAAAGAGATCTGCTGTCCCAGAAAGATCTGCGGCACCCGCTGCGCCGCCGCGCCGTAGTTCCAGCGGTGCTTCTGGTTCAGGTAGATGGTGGCGAAGCCAATCTCGTCGATCTGCCCCTGCGCCTGCACGGCCGTGTACAGCGTGTGATAGCCGAGCAGGTCGCTGAAGATCGCCGAAACACCCCCGTAGAGGCCGCCCTGTCCCGCGACACCACCGACGGCGACGCCGACCTGCGGCTGGCCGATGTAGTCCAGGCCGAGCCGTGGAGAATAGCCGGTCACTTCCCACCCGCGCGTCGCCTCCGGTGGCACCAGTCCCGTCGTCATGTCGGCGAGGATCGTGGCGACGCGGTTGAACGCGGTCTCGGTGGGCCGGGGAGCCGGAGGAAGCACGGCCGGTAACGGCGGCGATCCATCAGCCGCCAGCGTCGCCGTCACCGGCGTGCCGGCAAGCTCCGCAGGGGTCGTCAACGCGTAGATGTTGTAGCCGTTATCCTCGTACGCCGTGAAGAGGAGTCGGTCCGCGTTCCGAGCCGCCGAGATCGCCGGGCTGGTGTCGGTGATGCCGCTCACGCCGCCGAACAGACGCGTGAGCTGCGCTAGCTGCCCGGTCTCGACCTCGACCCGGAAGATGTTCGGGATCCCGGTACGGTCCGAGACGAAATAGATCCCTCGGCCGTCGCGGGTCCACGTCGGGTTGATGTTGGCCCCTTCCATTCCCGGGACCAGGCGTGTCGCGCCGCCCGTCGCGTCGATCAGCGCCAGGCGATATGGGCTGTAGCGGAGCGCGGCCAGATCGGTGCCCGGGCCTTCGTCGGTGACGAAGGCGATCGTCCGCCCGTCCGGCGAGAAGCTCGGGTGCAGGTTCGCGAAAAGGTCATCCGTGAGCTGGCGCGCCTGGCTGGACTCGACGTCGAAGGCGTACAGGTCCGACACGCCACCGGAAACTCCGGAGAAGACGATGGTGCGTCCGTCGGGCGACCAGGTTGGCGACGCGATCTCCCCCACGTCCGGGATCACCTCCTCGCGAAGGACCCTGCCGTTCTCGACGTTCAGGATGACGAGCACGTCGCTCGCGCCCCGCTGGGCGCTGAACGCGAACTGTCTGCTGTCCGGCGACCACGTTCCCGCGGAGTTGATGTACCGAAGGCTTTGGAAGTGCGGGTCGAACGCGGTTCCCGGCCGCAGGCGCCGGATCACCTCGCCCGTGCGGGCGTCGGCGAGCCAGAGGTCGACGTCCAGCTCGCGCTCCGAGAGGAATGCGACGAACCGTCCGTCCGGTGACACGACGGGGCCGATGTTCAGCCGGCCGCCCTCGCGGTCCTCGGTGATCAATGGCCGCGCGACCTCGCGCGCTTGGGGCCGCTCGGCGAGCAGCGGGAGGTACGAGCGCCGAATGGCGACGTGCCAGTCCTCCGAGAGGTCATCGAGCTCGATACGCAGCACGCGCTCGAATGCCTGCTGATAGGGGATGCCCTGGCCGAGAAGCGTCAGGATCTGCCCGATGGTGGCGTCGCCCCAGCGGCCGCCGACGTACGCCCAGAATGCCTGGCCCCAGCGGTAGGGGAAGTAGTTGCCGTAGGTGAGCTCCTCGATCGTCGGCACGTCCCCGGTGAGGACCGCGTCGCGGAGCCACATCGCCGTAAGCGGATCCACGGGGCCGACCGACAGATACTCCGCCATTCCCTCGGTGAACCAGAGCGGCGCGCCGCCGAACGCCTGCGCGCCGGCGGTCAGCGAGCCTCGGAACCGGCCCAGTCCGCTGATGTCATACTGGAACGCGTGCACGAGCTCGTGCCCGAGCACGTGGTCCGTCTCCTGATACGACCCGGTCAGCGGCATGATCACGCGCTGCTTCAGCGCCTCCGTGACGCCACCCGTTCCCTCGCCGACCGACCCCGACAGGGTGGTGGTCTGCTGGAAGGCGGGGTGGGTGCCGTAAAAGACGATCGGCTGACGCTCGTCGAACTCGTGGTTCAGGATGCGCGAAAGGCGGGCATACCAGCGCTCGGCCATCCGCGCGGCGTCGCGAGACGCGGCCTCCTCGTCGTCGTAGAAGTAGACGTCGAAATGCGGCGTCTTCAGCACCCGGAAGTCGAAGGTCTGGTACTGGACCTTGTTCCGTCCGAAGTACTGTCCCGCGAGCGGGGACGTTGTGAGCGCGCTCGCCACCAGGGCGAGCGCCGACGAGGCGATCCAGGCTCTGATCCAGCGTCGTGACATGATACTCTCCAACGGCTTTCGGTTTTTAGCGCGGCTTGGTAACGAGCACGACCCGCCCACGACCCGGAGACGATGCGGGGGCGCTAGTCGCGCCCCCGGCTCTGCTCTTCCGGTCCTGGCTAGATGCGGCTCGCCGTGAGTCGCGCCGTCACCGGGGCCGTCGCGACAGGCTCACCTTCCACTACTCCGGGGCCACTTCTTCCGAACAGCTCCATCAGCGCCCAGATCAACAGCGCCAGGACGATCAGGCCGATGATCCAGGGCCAGATGCTCGGGCCCTTCCGCTCCACGTTGATGTCCGCCATCGCCTCCTCCTCCTCACGACCAGTGCACGTCGTCAGCCCTAGCGGCCGTCCCGGACAGACGGGCGGACGGAGCGGGCCCCTTCCTGATCGACGTCTGAGAACCCTCGTATCGGACAGGATCAAACGCAAAGATCGCGCCCTGTATCGTGTGCTGGTCCATAGATTGCTCCGACGCGGGGACATCGCGCCGCGCGCACCGCGCGCGCGTTCGCACCAAGGAAAACCGCCCGTGGAACCACCGAGCGATCTCGACGATACCCTGGAGCGGCGCGAGGAAAGTGCCCGCCATATCCTCCACTCCTTCCGGGAGCGGCGGCGTCGTCGTCGTGGGGACGACACGTACTTCGGCAGTGCGGAGTGCTTCATCGCGCCCGGCGAGGCGCATGCCGAGCATCCCGAGCGGGAGCGGCGCCGCAGTGAGGTGATGGACGACGCGGAGGCGGCCGGGATGCCGCACGAGCTTGCCGAGCTCATGTACGACGTCGCGCTGGAGGAGGGGGTCGATCCCGGCCTTGCTTTCGAGCTGGTACGATCCGGCCTCGGCATCTGCCCGCCGCCGGAGGGGATGAGCAACCAGTCGATCGCTCCGGCGACTGACAAGTATCTCCCGCCCTGGATGTTCCCGGCGAGCCCTCCGGATCACATGATGCGCGAGCGGACGCTGCACCTGTCGATCCGGCGGCTCCGGTCGCTGCTGGAGAGCTGCCACGATGTCGAGGAGGCGTTCCGCCTGTTCGCGAACGACCCCGACGTCGGCCACTGCGGCTACTAGCTACCCGCCATCCGCTATCCGTTGGGACGGATGGCGGATAACGTTTCTTTCTGGAGAAGACCGATCTTGAGCGAAGAAGACACCACCACCCCGCCGCTTTTCACGGATCTGGGACTTGTTCCCGAGATCCTGGCGGCGCTGGAGGAGCTTGGATACGAGGAGCCGACGCCCGTACAGGTCGCCGCCATCCCTCCGCTGCTGGAGGGGCGCGACGTCATCGGGAGTGCCGCGACGGGGACGGGGAAGACGGCCGCTTTCGCGCTGCCGCTGGTGCAGCGAATCGATGGAAAGGGACGAGGCGTGCGCGCGCTGATCATGGCCCCGACGCGCGAGCTCGCCGTGCAGGTGGCGGAGGCGGTTCACAAATACGGAAAGCGGCTCGGAGTGACGGTCCTGCCGATCTACGGCGGGCAGCCGATCGAGCGCCAGCTGTCCGGGCTGCGGCGCGGGGTGCACGTCGTGGTGGGCACCCCGGGACGCCTCCTGGATCACATCCGGCGCCGCTCGCTGGATCTCTCGGCTGTCGATTACGTCGTCCTCGACGAGGCGGACGAGATGCTGGACATGGGCTTCCTCGAAGACATCGACGCGATCCTCGCGGAGACGCCGGAGGGGCGGCAGACGGCGCTCTTTTCCGCGACCTTTCCGCCTCGCATCCGCGAGCTGGCGGAGCGGCACCTCCGTGATCCGTACCGGGTGTCGGTGCGCCCGCCGGTGCTCGAGACGCCGCTGGTGCGGCAGGTGGCGTACGTGGTGCCGCGGTCGTACAAGCTGGAGGCGCTGGGGCGCATCCTGGACCTGGAGGCGCCCACCTCCGCCATCATCTTCTGCCGCACGCGGACGGAGGTGGACGAGCTCACGGAGTCGCTGGCGGTGCGCGGTCACCGGCCGGAGGCGCTGCACGGAGGATTGAATCAGACCCAGCGCGACCGGGTGATGGGGCGCTTCCGCGAAGGGACCGCGGACCTGCTGATCGCGACCGACGTCGCCGCGCGTGGGCTGGACGTGGAGCACGTGAGCCACGTCATAAATTACGACATCCCGCAGTCTCCCGAGGTGTACGTCCACCGGATCGGCCGCACCGGCCGAGCGGGGCGGGAGGGGACGGCGGTAACGCTGGTGCAGCCGCGCGAGCATCGGCTTCTCAAGGGGATCGAGCGCGTGGTGCGGCAGCGGATCGAGCCGGCGCGCATCCCCACGGTGGCGGACCTGCGGGCTCGCCGGATGGAGCTGCTCCGGGCCGAGCTGCACGAGATCCTGGTCAGCGGCGAGATGGATGGCTACCGCGGAGCGGTGGAGTCGCTCGCGGACGATTTCGACCTGCTGGATGTGGCCGCCGCGGCGGTGAAGCTGGCAGCCGAGGCAAGGCGGGCGACGGAGCCCGAGGACGAGAGGGACATCCCGCACTGGGAGCCATCGCGGGAGGAGCGCGGCGGGCCGGACCCGCGCGGGCCTCGCGGTAGGATGGACCGGGAGCCCCGAGGAGGAGGCGGCGCCGGGCGCTCAGGGCCGATGACGCGGCTCTACGTCGCGATGGGGCGGCGGCGCGGGCTGAGGCCGGGAGACCTCGTGGGTGCGATCACGGGTGAGGCCGGCATCCCGTCGCGGGCGATCGGCTCGATCGAGATCGCCGACCAGTTCTCCCTGGTCGAGGTAGCCGAGGAGCACGCCGACCACGTGGTACGCTCACTCTCCAGCGCGTCGATCAAAGGGCGGAAGGTGGGGATCCGGCGCGCTCGGGAAGGTGTGGAGAGCTAGAGTGCCGGCCGCACGAGGTCGGCACCGACCGGCGGAATCAGGCCGACGCTGGCGGCGCGCTCCATCAGCTCCCTGACCGCTCGCTCGCCGGGCTCCCCCAGATCGATAGAAAAGTCGTTGACGTACAGGGCGATGTGCTCCCGGACCACTTCCGTGGCCATCTCCTGCGCGTTGGCGTGAACGTAATCGATGGACGCCGAGGGATTGTCGAAGGCCAGGGTGACCGAATCGCGGATCGCTTCGTCGATCTGGCGGATGGTGTGCGCCCCGAGCCGCCGCCGCGCCACGATCCCGCCGAGCGGGATCGGGGCGCCGGTCACCGCCTCCCACCACTGACCGAGGTCCACCAGGCAGA
>JAHWJV010000149.1 GCA_019348265.1 Gemmatimonadota bacterium | reverse complement strand
CTCCGTCCACTCACGGAAGCAGTCGTACCCGAACTCACGCGCAGCGCGGGTCTGGTCGGGGAACCCGAAGTAGTCGACCCAGCCCTGCTGCTGCGCCCTCCACTTGCAATCCCAGTGGAAGAGCACCTCGCGCTCGCCGTCCAGCGCGTGGATCGTCAGCTTGCCGCTGAAGTACTCGCAGCCGGAAGAGCCGCGGATCTCCACCCGGTCGATCGCGAGGTTGGGATAAGCTGCCAGCATCTTGGTCAGCGTCCGCTCGATCTTCACGGGCGGCGAATACGCCTCGAAGCCGACGCGATCGTTCGGAGCGCCAGTGCGCACGAATGCGCGGATGGCATCCTGAAACGCCGGCGTGGCGCTGGACCGCTCTAGGAAGTCGCGGATAGTCATCTCCCGGGAGGATTGAAGTGCTCGCGAAACATAACCTTCGGGCGGCAGTCTGTGAAGGGGCAACCCCTTATGGGGGCCACCCTTGCAACGTCTGTGGGGCTGGCGTGGCGCGATACGCGATCCGCGCGACCGCCGAGCGGCGCCGTGCAGACGGGCGCTCCGCCGCGGAGCAGGTTTCTCGATGAGCATCCCGGAGCGTGTGGACCTGGGCGCGCCGCCAGAGGTCTACCGGATCGCGCGGCGCCTGCAGTCCGCCGGGTTCGACGCGTGGGCGGTCGGCGGAGGCGTGCGGGATGCGCTGGCGGGAAACCCGCCCGGTGATTGGGACCTGACGACCTCCGCGCGGCCGGGCGACGTCCGCGCCATCTTCAGACGGACTGTCCCCATCGGGATCGAGCACGGGACGATCGGCGTCCTGGGCAAGGACGGGAAGCTCTACGAGGTCACCACCTTCCGGCGGGACGTGGAGACCTTCGGGAGAAAGGCCCGGGTCGCCTTCTCCGATACACTGGAGGAAGATCTCGAGCGGCGCGACTTCACCATCAACGCCGTCGCCTGGCACCCGACCACGGGAGAGGTGCGGGACCCGCACGGCGGCGCGGCGGACCTCCGCGACGGAGTGTTGCGCACGGTCGGCGATCCGGAAGCGCGCTTCAAGGAGGACCGCCTGAGGGTGCTGCGCGCCCTCCGCTTCGCCGGGCGGTTTTCCCTGGGTATCGATCCCCGCACCTGGGCGGCGATGCGGGCATCGGCGGCGGAGCTCGGGGCGTTGTCGGCAGAGCGGGTGCGGGAGGAGCTCTACAAAGTACTCGCGCTGCGCCAGCCCTCAGCCGCGCTGCGGCTCTACCGCGACTCAGGGGTGCTGGCGAGTCTTTACCCCGAGCTGGAAGCGTGCGTGGGGGTGGATGATCCGGGAGGAGGGGGAGAGGTGTGGAGCCACCTGATCGAGGCGACGGATGCAACCGCGCGGGGGGATACGCCGCTGCGCCTGGCGGCGCTGGTGCACGATGTGGGGAAGGGGGCGGCCCAGCCGGGAGACGGGTTCGCCGAGCACGCCGGGGTCGGCGCGGCGCTGGCGCGCGAGATGCTCCGCCGGCTGAAGGCGTCCAACGCCGACACCGACCGCGTGGTGCACCTCGTCGCCCAGCACGCCGACCTGCCTGGCGAGCGCGCGTCCGACGCCGACTTCCGCCGCTGGCTTCGTCGCGTGGGACCTTCACACTATCGCGATCTCTTCCGCCTGCGAATCGCCGATTGCCGGGCCCGCCACGCCGACGCCCAGGCGCTGCTCGCCTCCTACCGAACCGCTCACCGGGTTCTGTCGGAGCGCCCCCCTCTGGACATCGGCGACCTGGCGATCGGGGGTGCGGAGCTTCGAGCGCTCGGCATCCCCCCCGGCCCGCGCTTCGGCGAAATCCTGCGCCAGCTTCTCGAGCGTGTCACGGAGGACCCGTCGCTGAACACCCCGGAGCGGCTTGCGGAGCTCGCCGTCGAGATGAAGGGCGAATAGGTCAAAGCTCAAAGTGCGAAGTTCAAAGTAACCGCGTTGTTACCTTGAACTTCGCACTTCGAAGTTTGAGCTACCTATCGTGCCGTCCTACTTCACGAACAACATGTCCCGATACGTCGGCAGCGGCCAGAAGTCGTCCGGGACGACCTTCTCGAGCCTATCGACGGCGGAGCGCACCGCGAGCATCGAGGGGACGATGTTGTCGCGCATGTGGTGCACCTTGGACTCGAGGTCGTCGCCGCCGAGCTCCGCGTTCTGCGCCACCAGCTTGTCGAGCGAGACACGCAGCTCGTCCACCAGGGTGCTGACGGCCTGCACCGTCCCCAGTACGCCCGTGCCGGTGACGCCGAGTGTCTTGGAGCGGTCCGCTACGGCGAGCAGCTCGTTCAGATAGCGGATCGCCGCCGGAAGGATCATGGTGCTCGCGATGTCCGCCGTCGTCTCGCCCTCGATGTTCACCATCTTGAAGTAGATCTCGAGCGCGACCTCGTGCCGCGACTCGAGCTCGCGGTGCGAAAGCACGCCGTACTTCTCGAAGAGCTCGGCATTCTGCGGCTCCTTCAGGTACTCGAGCGCGTCGACCGTGTTGCGCAGGTTGAGCAGACCGCGGCGACCCGCCTCCTGCTGCCACTCCTCGCTGTAGCCGTCACCATTGAAGATGATGCGGTTGTGCTCCTTGATCTCCCTGGCAAGCAGGGCGAGTAGCGCCTCCTCGAAGGCCGTCCCCTTCGCGAGCTCGGCTTCGAGCGCCGTCGACATGTCGTCGATAGACTCCGCCATGATCGTGTTCAACACCGTCGCCGGCCAGGAAATGCTCTGCGACGAACCGAGCGCACGGAACTCGAACTTGTTCCCGGTGAACGCGAATGGTGACGTGCGGTTCCGGTCGCCAGCGTGACGCGGAAGGTGCGGAAGCACCGGGGCGCCCAGTCCGAGGAGCCCCCCCTGCTTGCTCGTCTTCGCGCTGCCGTTCTCGCTGATCTGCTGAAGCACGTCGTTCAGCTGGTCGCCGAGGAAGACCGAGATGATCGCCGGCGGGGCCTCGTTGGCGCCGAGACGGTGATCGTTTCCGGCGTGCGCGACCGTCGCGCGAACCAGCCCCTGGTGCTTGTCGACCGCGCGGATCGCCGCCACGCAGAAGAACAGGAACTGCATGTTGGTGTGCGGGTCGTCCCCCGGCTCCAGCAGGTTCATCGACTCCGTGCCGAGCGACCAGTTCAGGTGCTTCCCGCTCCCGTTCACCCCGGCGAACGGCTTCTCGTGCATCAGGCAGACGAGGCCGTACTTCCGCGCCACGTTACGCATCGTGATCATCGTGAGCTGCTGATGATCCGCCGCGACGTTGGCGTTCTCGTAGATCGGCGCGATCTCGTACTGCGCCGGGGCTACCTCGTTGTGACGCGTCTTCACCGGCACGCCGAGCTTGTACAGCTCCCGCTCGACGTCCATCATGTAGGAGAGCACCCGCTCCGGTATCGAGCCGAAGTAGTGGTCCTCCAGCTCCTGACCGCGCGGCGGCTGCGCGCCGAAGAGCGTGCGACCGGTCATCACCAGGTCCGGACGGCGGTAGTAGTACTCCTCGGGGATCAGGAAATACTCCTGCTCCGGTCCGAGGGTCGCCAGGACGCGGCGGGCCTTCACGCCGAAGAGCTTCAGCGCACGCCGGGCCTGCCCGTCCAGCGCGTGCATCGAGCGGAGTAGCGGCGTCTTCGTGTCGAGCGCCTCGCCCGTCCACGACGCGAACGCCGTCGGAATCGCCAGGTACGAGCCCGCCGCCGTGGTTACCACGAAGGCCGGAGAGGTCGGGTCCCAGGCGGTATAGCCGCGTGCCTCGAAGGTCGCGCGCAGGCCGCCCGACGGGAACGACGACGCGTCCGGCTCGCCCTGAATCAGCTCTTTGCCCGAGAACTCCGCGACGGCACCCCCCCCGGCGTTCGGGGTGATGAAGGAGTCGTGCTTCTCCGCCGTCGAGCCGGTCAGTGGCTGGAACCAGTGGCTGAAGTGCGTCGCGCCCTTTTCCAGCGCCCACTCCTTCATGGCCAGAGCCACCGCGTCCGCCACGGTCGGGTCCAGCTCCGTGCCCTGCTCGACCGTCGACACCAGCGCCTTGTATACCGGCTTCGGCAGCCGCGCACGCATTTCGGTAAGCCCGAACGTGCTCTCGCCGAAGATCTTCTCGATGTCGAACGCGGGATGCGCCTTCTTGTCCCGCTTCCCGTCCGGGCTGTCGCTCGCACTCCAACCCTGGGCTGCGGCCAGGGAATCAAAGCGCGCGGTCGGCTTCGCCATAACGTTCCTCTTCTCTGCTTAGGAGTGGTGTACTGTCCTGCGAATGATGACCTGCTCTTACGAATGGTGACGGAACGGCACATGGAGCAGGTCGGCGGCCGCGATCGGCTCCTCATACGCCTCCCGGACTCCGCTCTCGCTCCCGCCTTGCGGCAGAGGCGTACTGCTCGATTCCTTCACCGTCGACAGCACGATGCTCGTCGTCGTCCACTGCACCCCAGGCCACGCCTGGATCTCGGCCAGCAGCGACTCCAGCGCGCCGGTGTTCTCCGCCCGGATCTTCAACAGGTGCGAGCCCTGGCCCGTCACCGAATGGCACTCCACGACCTGCGGCGTCTCCTCCACCCGCGCCACGAACTCCGGGTAGTACCGCGACCCCGCCATCCCCACGAAGATGAAGGCCGTGATGTCCCATCCGAGCCGCTTCGCATCGAGCAGAGCGGTGAACCGTTTGATGATCCCGCGGTCCTCCAGCTTCCGCAGCCGCTCCGCTACCGCCGGCGCCGAGAGGCCTACCGCTTTGGCGAGGTCGTGCTGGGATATCCGGCCATTCTCTTGCAAGAGCGCGAGCAGCTGAATGTCGATCCGGTCCAGATGAGGCATAGGTTCGCCACTTTAGATTGTTAAGCTGAACTGCGTCGCCGCCTTTAGAATAAAATGCCCCCTCGGCCGGATTGGCGCAAGGGGGGCAACTAAACGGGTGACGCGAATGTAGTGAAGCAAAAACGCTCCCCCGCGTAGCCGGAGCGGGAGAGCGTCTTGGACAGCGCGGTGGCGTCAGGCTGCGCAGTCCGCGCAGTAACCCACGACCTCCAGGTGGTACGCCTCGATGCGGAAGCCTTCGGCGGGCTCGATCGTCGGCAGGGAGCGCGGGACGGAACCCCCGCCGACGTCGCGGACCTTGCCGCACGCGAGGCAGCGGGCATGGAAATGGTCGTCCATGCGCGCGTCGTACCGCGAGGAGTCGTCGCCGTAGGGGAGCTTCTTCGCCAGGCCACAGCTCACGAGCGTCTCGAGCGCCTTGTAGACGGTAGCCAGGGAGATGTCCGAGATGTGCGCCCGCACCGAGGTGAACACCTCGTCCGCCGTGGGGTGACCCTCACTGGCGTGGAGGAAGCGGTAGACCGCGGCCCGCTGCTCGGTGAATCGCTGTCCGTTCGCTTCCAGAGCGTCGCGCAGCGTCGCCTCGGCGGTCGTAGTTTCGGAGCTCGAGCTAGAACGCATCGGGACCGGGGAAGGGCGGGAGCGGCGGCACGGGAGGCTGAGAAAGGCGCAAATTCCTCCCGGTGCGACAGTTATGAAAAAAGGTAGGAAGCGCGTGAATCGGTGTCAACGGTGGGATCCCTTCCGGCGCGGGCTCTTGGCAGGGAGGTCCGGAACGTGCATTTTCCCCGCACGAATCCACACTCATGGAGATCTCGTGAAGCGCAGCGCTCGTCTGGCCCTTCTGGTGGCGGTGATCGGCTCGGGCTGCGGCCCTTCGGACGCGGTGGAGGTACAGCCGCTTCCATCGCTGGAGCAGTCCTCGCCGGAGGCGCGCGCAGGCCTGCCCCGGATCGCCGGTGCGTGGCGCTTTGCGGGCTGGGAGCTGGCCCCGGACGACAGCGCGAACTTGAAGGGCGAGCTGCCGCGGTTCGGGGTTATCTCGCTCGCGACTCAGAAGCGTGACTCGCTCGCCGGACATTACGTGATCCAGGCGGGCCGCGCGCCGCTTTATGGGGAGCTGCGCCGCGACAGCGTAATCGCGCTCATTGGGGTGTTCGGCCCCGGTGACCTTCGCTTCATGGCAGGGCGCATCGCGCGGGACACGGTGTGGATGGAGCTGAGCTCGCTGTCGGAGAACTGGCCGGTGGATGCGCGCGCCGCTTTCACCCGCACGCAGGTCGCGAGCCCCTTCGTGCGCCTGCGCGGCGCGATCGCACCGCCTCCGGTCGCCGCCATCGATACGCTCGCACCCGCGCCCACGGCGGGAATGCCGCCGGTGGGCGGCACTCCGGGGGCTACACCGGGCAGGGTGCCGGGAGTCGCGCCCGGCGCCGGAACGCAGCCGGGGGTCGGTGCGCAGCCCCCAGCCGCAGCGCCATCCACCGGCGGCGCCGCACCGCCGCCGCGACGGGTGACTCCCCCCGCGCCCCGGCCCCGACCGGCGCCACCGCCACCGGTCGAAGAGGAGGATCCGCCGGTACCGCTGCTGGGTGACCCCACCGGGTAGGAAACGTCCGGCGGGGCGTACCCGTAGTCGACGCGGCGAGAGCCGGGGGAGCAGAGGCGCCGACCGGCGCGCGCGTTCGCGGCACAAACAAGGAAGGATTGCGAATGACGATTTCGGAGGACGAAGAGCGAGCTTTCGACGGGGGGGCGCAGCCGGTCAAGGAGCAGCCGCCGGAGGTGCCGACAGCGGGCTGGACTGTGGGTCAGACGGTCGTCGTGGTCGCCTCCGTTATCGTGCTGCTCGCGGCGGTGCTCTACGTCGTCGCGCGGATTAGCGGCGGCTGACGAACTGGGGGTCTTTACGCGCCGGGCCGAGCGGCGAGCGCTTGCCGCGTCCGCTCCACGGCGCGGGTGTACTCTTGAACCTGTCTGTAGATTTCCTCCTCGCCCCACCCAAGCCCCACCTCCGCGGCCATGCGCCGCGCCACCAGCGACGCCACCGGCACGGCACCGTCCGCCGCGTCATAGAAGAGATGGAGCCGCCGGCGCAGGACGTCTTCCACGGTCAGCGCCATCTCCGCGCGCACGGCGTGCACGACCTCCGCCCAGATCTCCGGATGCCCTTCCACGACCGCCTCTCCCAGGCCGCGCTCTTCCCCCACCAGGGCCAGTACACGCTCCACGTCCGACCCGTACTTCGACGCGAGATGCTCCGCCGTCGACGCCCGTAACCCTGCGCGCACCCCGTCCGCCACCGCTTTCCGCTTGAACGCAGACCAATCGCCCGGCGGCGTACCCGGCAGCGGCAGGGGCGCCGTGTCGAACTTGCGGACCTCGAGGTGGTGCTCGCGCCGGAGGATCTTGACCGCGGCGTCCGCGGCGTCGGCCGCCATCACCCGGTAGGTGGTGAGCTTCCCGCCCGCGACGAACATCGGGCCGCCCGCCTCTCTCCAGATCTCGTGCTCGCGCGAGGTCTGGCTCGCGGTGAGGTCCGCCTCCGCGTCGGACGGCGAGACCAGCGGCCGCACCCCGGTCCAGCTGCTGACGATGTCCGCGCGGGTGGCGTTCGCCCCCGGGAAAATGGCGTTGAGAGACTTCACCAGATAATCGATGTCGTCCCTGTCCGCCTCGGCCAGCTCCGGCTCCGCAGGGTAATCGGTGTCCGTGGTCCCGACGTAGGTGTACTCGCCCCAGGGGAGCACGAACATCACCCGCTGGTCGATCGGTGAGCGCAGCGTGATCGCGCCGCGATTGCCCACGCTGAGACGGCGCAGCTGGATGTGTACTCCCTTGGTGGGTCGCAGGCGAGGCGCCGCGGCAGGGTCCAGCAGCTGGCGCAGCTCGTCGGTCCACGGCCCGGTCGCGGAGAGCACCAGGCGGGCGGCGACTTCGATCTCCGCGCCGGTCTTCGCGTCCACCACCCGCACGCCTGAGACGGCGCCGTCGCTCGCGGCTCGCGTGAAGCCGGTCACCCGCGCATGAGATACCAGTGTGGCGCCGGCCTCGTGGGCCGCCCGGGCCACCGCGAGCGTGAGCCGCGCGTCATCCACCTGCGCGTCATAGTAGAGCGCGGCGCCCCGAAGTCCCTCCGAGCGCAGACCCGGCTCCCTCGCGAGCACCGCCGACCGGCTCAGGATCCGGTGCGACTGGACGAGCCGTTCGCGATCCGCGTCGGACAGGTCGTCGGCCACGACGTCGGAGGATCGGTACGGGGCTGCCAGCCGCGCGAACGGGAAACCGCGGTTGATGCCCACCCGCCCGTCCTCGCGCTCCAGCAGGAAGTAGGACTGGCTCCAGACGAATC
>JAHWJV010000148.1 GCA_019348265.1 Gemmatimonadota bacterium | reverse complement strand
GACCGGATCGTTCGCGCCCATCTGACGAACTGGACCATGGAGCGGCTCTCGGTCGTGGACCGCAACATCCTGCGGCTCGGAGTCGCCGAGCTCGCGTTCGTGGACGACGTCCCGCCGAGGGTCACCATCCGCGAGATGATCCACCTCGCCGAGCGGTACAGCACGCCGGAAAGCCCCCGGTTCGTGAACGGCGTGCTGGATGCCGCCATGCGGACGCTGGATGGGGACGGTAGCGCCGCGAGGTCGTGAGGATCCTGCTTCTCAACTGGCAGGACCGCCTCAATCCACTAGCCGGCGGCGCCGAGACGCACCTCCACGAGATCTTCGGGCGCCTGGCTCGCCGAGGTCATTCCGTCACCTTGCTGGCCTCCGGGTGGGATGACGCTCCGCGTCAGGCGGAGCTCGACGGGATCCAGGTGCATCGCTGCGGGAGCCGGTATACCTTCAGCACCGCGGCACCGCGCTACTATCGACGGCATCTCTCTAGGCTCGAGTTCGACGTGGTGGTCGAGGCGCTGAACAAGGTCCCACTCTTTTCCCCGCTCTGGGCGAGGCCGCTCGTCGTCTTGCTGGTTCACCACCTGTTCGGCAGAACGGCCTTCCAGGAGGCTCCGCTTCCGATCGCCGCGCTCACCTGGCTTCTCGAGCGCCCACTGGCCCGGGTATACGGAAGCGTTCTCGTTCAGGCGATCTCGACGAGCACCGCGGACGATCTGGTCGAGCGCGGGCTTAGACGGCGAGCCATCGAGGTGATCTACCCTGGCGTGGACCTGGACTTCTTCGTACCGGATGAGGACGTACCCCGCTACGGCGATCCGACCTTCCTCTACCTTGGGCGGCTGAAGCGCTACAAGGGCGTAGAGCTGGTCCTGGAGGCGGTGCGTCGCCTGGCTCGGGAGGGAACCGCGGCACGGCTCATTGTGGCGGGGAGGGGTGAGTGGGAACCGGAGCTGCGCGTGCAGGCGGCCCGCCTCGGGATCGAGGACCGGGTCGAGTTCACCGGTTTCGTCACGGAGGAGCGCAAGCGCGAGCTGTTCCGTCGCGCATGGGTGAACGTCTTCCCCTCACCGAAAGAAGGGTGGGGAATCACCAACCTCGAGGCGGCCGGCTGCGCGACCCCCACGGTGGCGAGCGATTCTCCGGGCCTGCGTGAGTCTGTAGTCGACGGGAGGACCGGCCTGCTCGTGCGGCACGGCGACGTCGACCGCCTCACGGCCGCGCTCCGCGAGATGGCGACGAATCCAGAGAAAACGCGTACGATGGGTGCCGCGGCGCACGAGTTCGCCCGGGGTTTTACTTGGGACCGGGCGGCAGATCTCACCGAGCGGCACCTGCACGAAGCGGTCTCCGGCCCCCGCCGAAGACTTCCGTGATGGGCCACCTTCCCGCATAGGCATGCTCAACCAGCCCCTTACCATCGAGCGGCTCCTCAGAATCAAAAAGGAGCCACTGCTGCTCGAGCTGCTCACCGATGAGCGAGGGCTCGCCCGCGTCATCTCCGGGCCCGACATTTCGAGCCCCGGCCTCGTGCTGACCGGCTTCACGGAACGCTTCCCCTCGGAGCGGATTCAGGTGCTCGGAGAGACCGAAGTCGCCTACCTGAACTCGCTGCCGCCGGCGCGGCGGCACGAAGCTCTCGAGGTATTCCTCTCTTTCAATCTCCCCGTGGTCTTTGTAACCAAGGGGCAGGAACCTCCCGACTCGCTGGTGCAGCTGGCCTCCGAGCGCGGAACGCCGATCGTGCGCTCCCAGCTCAAGACGGCTGACTTCTACAGCCGGATAAAGCCCTACCTTGAGGAGTACTTCGCGCCGAGCACGACCATGCATGGCTCGCTCGCAGACGTGTATGGGGTCGGGCTACTCTTCATGGGCAAGAGTGGGATCGGGAAGAGCGAGGCCGTGCTGGATCTCATCGAGCGCGGGCACCGGCTGGTCGCTGACGATCTCGTCATCGTCTCGCGCCGCGGCCGAGAGATCCTGATCGGCCGAGGACACGATCTCCAACGCCATCACATGGAGATCCGCGGCATCGGCATCATCGACGTCGCCAGCCTGTTCGGCATCCGGGCCATTCGGCTGCAGAAGCGGCTGGAGGTGATCGTGCAACTCGAGGTGTGGGACGAGAACGCCCACTACGACCGCACGGGGCTCGAGGTGCAGACCGTCGATGTTCTGGGGGTAAAAGTCCCGAAGGTCATTGTGCCGCTGAACCCGGGGAAGAACATTACCGTGATCGCGGAAGTCGTCGCGATGAACCATCTATTGAAGTACGCGGGCGTCGACTCCGCCGCGCTCTTCGACCAGCGGTTGAGGCGCCACATGGAGGGACGCGCCGAGTATCTCGAGGAGGACTATGAGTAGAGCAGTGCGGGGTCTCGTACTCGCGCATTCGTCGCTCGCCGTCGGGCTGGCGTCCGCCGTGCGACAGATATCCGGCGCCGACGAAGACGCGCTGAAGGCGGTCTCCAACGATGGCGAGGGGCCGGAGGGGATGGTCGCTGCGATCGAGCGGGTCGTCGGCGATTCTCCGACGATCATCTTCACCGACCTCACCAGCGGAAGCTGCGCGTTTGCCGCGCGAAAGTACGCGCGCGACCGGACGGAGATCGGGATCGTCTGCGGCGTCAACCTGGCCATCCTCATCGATTTCGTCTTCAACCGCGAGATGCCGGTTGGCGAGCTGGTCGCGCGATTGGTCGAGAAGGGGCGCGGGGGTATCATCGGCACCTGTGTCGGGGAGGCGGCGAATGTCGATCGTGCTGCTCCGCGTTGACGAACGCCTCATCCACGGCCAGGTGGTGGTCGGATGGGGCGAGTATACGCACATGGAACAGATAGCCGTGGTCGATGACGAGATCAGCGCCAGCCCCTGGGAGCAGGAGCTTTATTGCCTGGGCGTCCCTGCGAACGTGAACGCCGTCTTCGCCACCGTGGAGGAGGCGAAACAAGCCGTCCCCGGCTGGCGGGACGATCCGCTCCGGGTCACCGTGCTCCTCCGCGATTGCCAGTCGCTCGAGCGCCTGGCTGCGGACGGTACCCTCGAGGGCCTCGAGGTGAACCTTGGAGGAATTCACTCGGCTCCAGGTCGTGAACGCGTGCTCCCTTACCTCTTCCTGAGCGAAGCCGATCGAACATCGTTGCAGCGAGTCGCCGAGGCGGGCGTGACGGTCACTGCTCGCGACCTGCCGGCCTCGAAGCCAGTGCCCCTGAGCCATCTGATTGCCGGCTGTCAATGACGGCGTTCCACCCCCTGGACCTTCTTTGGCTCGCACTGCTCGGTGGGTGGGTCGCGACCGACAGCTCGAGCTTCGCGCAGTTCATGGTTTCTCGCCCGATCGTCGCCGCGACTCTGGCGGGCTGGATAGTCGGGGACCCGGTTGCGGGAGCTTCGATCGGCGTGATGCTCGAGGCGTTCAATCTCAACGTCCTGCCGGTGGGCGCCGCGAGATATCCCGAGGCGGGCCCGGCGGCGGTAGTGGCGGGAGCGGTTTACCCGCTCGCGGCCGGCGCGCCGGGTGCCATGTTGATGGTCGTTGCCTTCGCGCTCGCCTGGGAGTGGGTCGCTGGCACGACGGTCCACCAGCTTCGCCACTTCAACGTGCGTCTGGCCGCCGCGGGCGCGGTAAACGACGCGGGTCGGTTGCAGCTGCGCCATCTCGCCGCTACCGGCGTCGACTTCCTACGCGGAGTCATACTGGTGCTGACCGGGTGGGTGATTCTGTACGTAGTGCTGGTCCTGCTGACGCCATACTGGGCCCTCGGCGAACGCATGACGGGTCTGCTCACTGGCGGGCTCCTCGCCGGGTTGCTGGCGGGTTCCTTTCGGCTCCTGGGCGGCCGCGCCAGGTGGTTTGCCCTCGGGGTCGCGGGCGGGGTCACAATGCTTCTCGTGACGGGATGACCGACTTCCCCGCAGGGACCTCCTGGCGCGTAATGTTGCGCAGCCTCTTCATTCAGGGGTCCTGGAATTACGAGACCCTGATCGGCACAGGATTCGCATTTAGCCTGCTGCCCGTACTACGATATCTGCACGCTGACGATGACCCGGCGCTGCGTGAGGCGCTGGCGCGTCATGCCGAGATCTTCAACAGTCATCCATACCTGGCGAACGTCGCGGTGGGGGCCGTCGCCCGCCTCGAGGCGGAGCGGGTCGATCCGCTGGTGATCGTTCGCTTCAAGAGCGCGCTCCGCGGCTCGCTCGGGTCGCTGGGCGATCAGCTGGTCTGGAGCGCCTGGCGCCCGGCCGCGGCGCTCCTGGGCATTCTTCTCCTGCTCGTCGGGGCGGTCTGGTGGGTGGCGGTCGGAGCATTTCTCCTCGTCTACAACGCACTCAACTGCGGCCTCCGCGTTTGGGGCTGGAGGATAGGCACCACGGCCGGAATGAACGTCGGCCGCGCCATCCGCGAGGCGCCTTTTCAATCTCTCACCCTCCGAGCTACCGAGATCGGGTCGCTCCTCGCAGGCGCCTGCGTGGCGTTCGCCACTCCGGCGGCGGTGAACGATCCCTGGGCGGCTGGCGTCAACGGCGCGGCGGTCGCGCTCGGAATCTGGCTCGGGCTCCGCACCCGGCGCGCGATGGCATTCGCCCTCGGCGTCGTGGTCGTCATTGGCATCGTCAACGGACTCAGCAAGTAATGGAACGCACCGCCGACATCAGCATTCCGAACAAGCACGGCCTCCACGCGCGCCCCGCGGCGGAGTTCGTGAAGCTCGCGAACCGATTCTCCAGCGACATCCGCGTCCGCAAGGAGGACGTCGAGGTGAGTGGGAAGAGCATCATGGGGGTGATGATGCTCGCCGCGGAGTTCGGCTCCACCATCACCATCACCGCCGACGGGGAGGACTCCGAGGCGGCCATCGACGCCCTCAGCGGCCTCGTTGCGGGCGGCTTCGGCGAGGAGTAGAACACCCGTGAACCGAATCCGCGACGGCATCCCGGCCTCACCCGGCATCGTGATCGCCCACGCGCACGTCCTGCGAGTGGAGGTGCCTACGGTGCCCCATGGCGGAATGGTGGGGGCTGAGCAGGCGGACGACGAAGTCGCCCGCTTCGAGGTCGCCGTCGAGGCGGTCAAGGGGCAGATCCGTCGCGTGCAGGAGAAGACACGGGAACAGCTCGGGGAGGTCGAGGCGCAGATCTTCGAACCGCAGTTGCTGATGCTGGAGGACTCGGACCTGATCGGCGGAACGATCGGCTACATCCGCGACAACCATCTGTCGGCGGAGCGAGCCTTCGAATGGCGGGTTCTGGAGTGGGAGGCGCACTGGTCGCACACTGCTCACCCGATGGTGATCGACAAGCTGAACGACCTCGCGGACATCCAGGGGAGGGTGCTCCGCAGGCTAATGAACCTTCCGGAGCAGGAGCTCGACGCCTTCGACGGACCCGAGCGCGTCATCGTCATCGCCCGCGATCTGACGCCGAGCATAGCGGCCCAGCTAGACACCACCCGCGTGGTCGGCATGGCGACCGAAGCCGGCACCCGCACCTCCCACCGCTCCAGTCTCGCCCGCTCGCTGAAGAGCCCGGCGGTCGTGAGCCACGGAAACCTGTCCGACGAGGTACGGACCGGCGATGTGATCATTCTCGAGGGTCGCAATGGGCGGGTGATCCTGCGACCCACCGAGGAGGAGAAGAAGACTTACCGCGAGCTCGACTTCCAGATGCGGGAGTGGGAGCAGGAGATTCTGCTCCTGGTTCACCTCGAGTCCCGGACCCTGGACGGGGCAGAGATCGCGCTTCGCGCCAACATCGATCTCCCTACCGAGGCCGAGTCGGCGCACGCGCACGGCGCCGATGGAATCGGCCTTTTCCGGACGGAGTTCCTCGTGGTTGGTCGCAACTCGGTCCCCACCGAGGACGAGCAGTTCGACGCGTATCGGCGCGTCCTCTCCGCCTTCCCTGACCGCCCGGTGGTGATTCGCACGTACGATCTCGGCGGCGACAAGTTCCCGGCGTTCCTGCACATGCCGCAGGAGGAGAACCCCTTCCTCGGCTGGCGAGCCATTCGAGTGTGCCTGGACGAGCCGGCCCTCTTCCGGGCCCAGCTCCGGGCTCTGCTGCGCACCGCGCAGCTCGGCGACGTGCGCATCATGCTGCCGTTGATCAACGAGATCTCCGAGATCACCCGCACGCGCGAGCTCATAGAGGAGTCCATCGCGGAGCTCGCGACCGAAGGAACCGTGGTCGGACCCGGCTACGTGCTCGGCGCCATGATCGAGACCCCCGCGGCGGCAATCGCCGCGGCGGAGCTCGCGCGGCACGTGGACTTCTTCTCCATCGGCACGAACGACCTCGTGCAGTACACGCTCGCGGTGGATCGCGGCAACTCGCGCCTGGCGTCGCTCTATAACCCCTTCCACCCCGCCGTCGTGCGGCTGCTCAACGCGGCCACGCAGGCAGGCCGCGATGCGGGGATCGAGGTGGGCGTCTGCGGCGAGTTCGCATCCAACCCCCTGGGTGCCTTCCTGCTCATCGGAATGGGCGTTCACTCGCTGAGCGTCGGACCGTCCGCGCTTGCCGAGATCAAGAAGGTCATTCGCTCGATCGACCAGGGAAAGGCACGCACCGCGGTCGAGGAGGCGCTCAACGCTTCATCGCCGAGGGAGGTCGAGAACGTCTTGATCGAGCACCTGCGTCACCAGCTCGACCTCAGCCGCTTCGCAGGACCCTGGAACTTGTCGCGCGCCAACTGAGCGGGTAACTTCCCGGCCCGTTCTTACCGGCCGAAAGCATCCTTCTTAAACACTCCCCAGGAGTTCTCCGTGACGCAGCGCCCGCTCTTCACCTCCGAGTCCGTCACCGAGGGCCACCCCGACAAGATCGCCGACCAGATCTCCGACGCGGTTCTCGACGCGATCCTCACCGAGGATCCACGGGGCCGCGTCGCCTGCGAGACGCTCGTCACCACCGGGTTGGCCGTAATCGCCGGCGAGATCACCACGAGCACCTACGTGGACATCCCCGCCATCGTTCGCGGCACCCTCAAGTCGATCGGCTACACCGATTCCTCATACGGGATCGACGGCGACACCTGCGCGGTGATGACCACCATCGATCAGCAGTCGCCCGATATCGCGATGGGAGTCGATACCGGGGGCGCGGGCGACCAGGGAATGATGTTCGGGTACGCCACCAACGAGAACGAGGCGATGCTCCCCACGCCGATCCTGCTCGCCCATCGGCTCACGCAGCGGCTCGCCGAGGTACGCAAAAACGGGGAGCTGAGCTGGCTGCGTCCGGACGGTAAGACGCAGGTCACGGTCGAATACGAGGACGATCGCCCGGTCCGCGTAAACACCGTCGTGGTCAGCACGCAGCACTCCCCCGATGTGACGCTGGAGCAGATCCGCCGCGACATCATCGCCCATGTTATCCTTCCGACAATTCCCGAGTCTCTCATCGACCCGGACGACTGTATCTTCCATATCAACCCTACCGGGCGGTTCGTAATCGGCGGCCCGCACGGGGACGCCGGCCTGACGGGTCGAAAGATCATCGTGGACACCTACGGCGGGATGGGAAGACACGGCGGAGGCGCCTTCTCGGGGAAGGACCCGACCAAGGTCGATCGTTCCGCTGCCTACGCGGCTCGCTGGGCCGCCAAGAACGTGATCGGCGCCGGCCTGGCGGAACGCTGTGAGATCCAGCTCGCGTACGCCATCGGCGTGGCGGAGCCCGTGTCCGTCCGCGTCGACTCCTTCGGAACGGGGATGATCGACGATGCCGCCATCGCGGCGGCGCTCCGCGAGGTGTTCGACTTCCGGCCCGGCCAGATCATCGAGGATCTCGTACTGCGCAGCCCGATCTTCCGGCCGACCGCGGCATACGGACACTTCGGCCGCGCGCCGGAGACGAAGCGCATCGACACGCGCGAGGTGGAGCTCTTCCCGTGGGAGCGCGTCGACCGCGCCGAGGCGCTCCGCGCCGCCGCGAAGGCATAGCTGGAGGGGCTCGCCAGGCGTGCGCGGAGCACCGGAACCATTCTCTCGCCGTGTTGGTACCGTACTCCTGGCGGCGATGACGTACCCTCGCGCGAGAGAGCAGGACGAAGATGATCGAAGTACAGGTACAGAGCCTCGGGATCGATCAAGTCTCCAAGACGCCTGTCGTGATCCTCCAGGAAACGCAGGGCGAGCGGGTGCTGCCCATCTGGATCGGTCCAGGGGAGGCGAGCGCCATCGCGATGGAGCTCGCCGGGA
>JAHWJV010000147.1 GCA_019348265.1 Gemmatimonadota bacterium | reverse complement strand
ATCTTCATTCGATCCGCCGTCGTCCCTGGCGGGGCGGAGGTGAGCATCGCGGGGCTGGATCTCCCGTACGCTCCACACCACACTCTGGTCGCGGGTATCTCCGCGGACCGCTCCGATGGCGCGTTCTTCCGCACCGACGTCCGATACGTCAGCGACGCGTTCACCGATTTCGAGAACATCCGGGAGACCTATAACCGCGGGGACACCGGGCCGATCCCCGCCTACACCGTCGTCGATGCCAGCGCCGGGTACCGCGTTCGCGGCGGGATTACAGCGACCGTAGGTGCGAAGAACCTCCTGGACGAGATCTACATCGGGTCCCGCCTGCATTCGAACCCGGGTCAGCCGCAGGCGAACCTCAGCTCCGGCATCATCCCCGGCGCCCGAAGGCAGATCACCCTCGGTGTCCGTTACGACTTCTAGGCCGACACCATTCACTTCTCGAGCACACGTTTCATGCAGATCGTAAAGTTCGTACGCCTACCGTTGTTCCCGATCGTCGTGCTGGCCGCCGCCGCCTGCGACAGAGGCCCCGTCGAGCCCCAGCCCGGTCAGAACGAGATTCAGGTCCCCACCGCATACGCCTTCGAGTCTCGGTTCCAGGCGGGGGCGAGCAGCGTCGACTATTCCGGCCAGATCGTCCGGAACCTCCTGGTGCAGGACCTGAAGGTAGCGATCGACAGGCTCGGTAAGCCGGGCGCACGGCCGATTACGTCTCAGCAGCTCAGGAGCCTCTACGAGTACAATGACGCTCTGAATCTCAGCACGCTGACCGAGAGTGGGAGCGCTCCCGCGAAGGAGGCGCGCTACTCCGCGATCGCGACCGGAAAGAGCGTCAAGAACGCGCCCGTAGCGGCCGACGCGGTGATCGGCTATGGGAAAACGGTCGACCAGTTGATGGGCGAGTGGTTCGAGATCATCGCCAGCAACTCGCAGGATTCCAAGAAGCTGGGGACGGTGGCGGTGTACACGACCGCGGAGGGGGTAAACCTCGCGCAGATGGTGGAGAAGGTGCTCCACGGTGCCGTGGCGTACCAGCGCGGGACTGGGAACTACCTGGCGAAGGTGCTGGAGCAGCCGAACACCGCCGCGGAAGCAGGGAAGCCTTATACCAAGATGGAGCACTACTGGGACGAGGCGTTCGGTTATTTCGGCGCGGCGCGCGACCTCGCTCGCTATAGCGATGCCCAGCTCGCCGGCAGCGTCGCCCAGTTCGCCTTCGACTCCAACTCGGACGGGAAGATCGACTTCCAGTCGGAATACAACTTCGCGTTCGCCAAGAGTGCCGGGA
Organism: Gemmatimonadota bacterium; assembly: GCA_019348265.1. Classification (GTDB taxonomy): domain Bacteria; phylum Gemmatimonadota; class Gemmatimonadetes; order Longimicrobiales; family Longimicrobiaceae; genus JAHWJV01. The sequence goes on along the minus strand of JAHWJV010000147.1, from coordinate 6,923 downwards.
AGCGGGACAATGGCGGTACCGGCGTGGACTTCACGAAGGAGGTCTTCGATGCCTTCCTCAAGGGGCGGACGCTGATCGTCAACCAGGGTACCACGCAGCAGCTCGCCGCGCAGGCGACGATTGTTTCGCAGACCTGGGAGAAGGTCATCGCCGCAACCGTGGTCCATTACATCAACGATGTGCTGAAGGACATGGCGAAGTCCACTCCGGAGCAGGTCAGCGGCAGGAACAACGCCGCGCTGAACAACCACTGGGGCGAGATGAAGGGGTACGCGATCGGTCTTCAGTTCAACCCGGCGAAGCAGATCAGCACCGCCCGGCTCGAGCGGTTGCACGGCCTGTTGGGGAATGCACCACCGTACGCCGCCACTGGGACGGCCGCATACACGAAGGCGGTCGCCGACCTGAACGCCGCGAAGGCGATTCTGAAGGAGGCGTACGGCTTCTCGGAAGCCAATATGGCGGCCTGGTGACCTCGCTTCTGGAGCCACTCCCACGGGGAGTGGCTCAGCAGGCTCGTGCGGGGGAGTGGTTCGGCTCGGGAGCGAGGACGAGGAGCTACCTCGTCCTCTTTGCCTTTCTGATCGTCTCGCGCGCCGCCACCACCGTCTACTACGTCGAAGACACGGACAGCCTGCGCTTCGCCCTCAGCGTGGCCGACTACGACGTGGCATCGCTACGGCCCCACTTCCCAGGCTATCCCGTGTTCTCCTTCCTCGCGAAGGTGCTGACGACGGTGCTGGGGAGCTACGCGATGGCGTTCTCGCTGATCGGAGCCGGCGCGACGTTCGCGATCATCTACTATTTGCAACGTGTCCTGCGCGTCGGTCCGGGGTCGCCCCTCGGCCTTCTCATCGCGCTGCTGGTCTCGTTCAATCCGCTACTCTGGCTCCTCGGCAACCGGTACATGCCCGACCTGCTCGGGGCAGCGTGCGCCCTGGCCGCTCTTTACCACCTGCTCTGGGGGAGGCGCGAGGCGGGTTACCTGCTGGCGGGGCTGCTCCCGGGCATCCGGCTGTCGTATGTACCCTTTCTTCTCCCGGCCGTACTGCTTTCGCTCCGCTCGAGTCCGGGCCGGGGTATCGCCCTCGGCGCTCTCGGCCTCCTCGCCTGGTTCATTCCACTGGTCCTGGACACGGGCTGGTCGGAGCTCATCGCCGCGGCGCAGCGCCAGACCGAGGGACACTTCGCGGATTTCGGCGGCACGGTGTACACTGAGCCCGCACTGATGCAGCGCGCCGTCGGGATTTTCCGGGGGGTCTGGGCGCACGGGATGGGCGCCTATTGGCCCGGCCGGCACCCGATCACACTGCTCGTCAGCGCCGGGGCTGTTGCCGTGCTCGCGTCCGGAATCCGGCCCCTCCGGCGATCACTACCGCCCCGCACCATCACGCTACTCGCGACCAGCTGGATCTGCTACCTCATCTGGATCTTCTTCTATCAGAACGTCATCCATAAAAGTCGGCACATCGCGCCGCTGCTGCCGTTCCTCCTCCTGATGGGCGCGCTCGGGGCGTGGGAGCTTGCAAAGTGCGGACGACTGAGACAGGTGCTGGTCGCACTGTTCATCGGCGCGTATGCCACCGTAGCCCTGGTGCTGGCGCGGCAGCATCAGCGTCCCACCGCCATCGCCCAGATCGCGGAAGAGCTGAGGAGCCGCCGAGGGGGCGACCTCTACATCGTCTCGATTCCACTCGCCAACTTCTATCTATCGGCGGTCGGTGTGAAGGCCCACTTCCTCTCGGCCGAACAGGCCGTGGGTCTCGAGCGTCTCCCTGAGGGCGCCCGGGTCGTCGCGGTTGGACCCGACCCCGGCTGGGCGAGGCGGCCGAGCTCGGTCCGGCCGTTCTACCACAATCCGTTCGTCAACCCGATGTGGTCGGAGATCGTGGTGCGGGAGTATGCCGGTGGTCCGGAGTGACCTCGTGCTGAACATCCTCGGTGGTGGGCCGGCCGGCCTCGCGGCGGCGTACTACGCGGGTAAGCGCCGCTTGGCATTCCGGGTCTACGAGGCGGGCGAGGAAGTGGGGGGTAATTGCCGCACGCTGCGCTGGGGCGACTTCCTCTTCGATACCGGGGCTCACCGCTTCCATGACAGAGACCCCGAAGTCACCGCCGAGATGCGGCTGCTCCTCGGCGACGATTTGCTCGAGGTCCACTCGCCGAGCCAGATCCGCTGGAATGGCACCTTCATCGATTTCCCCCTTTCGCCTTTCGACCTTCTTCGGAAGCTGGACTGGCCCAGCGCGGCACGGATCGCGGGGGAGGTGTTCCGCGCCCGGGTTCGAGGCACCTCGACGCCCGCAAGTTTCCGCGACCGCGCGGTCGCGGCATACGGGGAAACGCTGGCGCAGACGTTCCTGTTGAACTATTCCGAGAAGCTCTGGGGGGAGGATCCTAGCCGGCTTTCCCCTGAAGTCGCGGGGAAGCGGCTGCGAGGGCTGGACCTCGGCACGCTTTTGATCGAGGCGCTCGGCGGTAAGCAGCGTAAGAACGCGCACCTCGACGGCGCGTTCCTTTATCCGCGGTATGGGATCGGCACGATCTTCGACCGGGTCGCCGAGGCCGTCGGTCCGGAGAACATTGCCTGCGGCTCCCGCGTCACGCGCCTGGTGCACGAGCGCGGCCGCATCCGCAGGATCCTCGTGAACGGGAATCTCGAGATCGATGGCGCGACGGTGATCAGCACGCTCCCGCTGACCGTCGCGCTGCGGCAGCTCGACCCGCCCGCGCCGGCGGAGTTGCTGGAAGTGGCGAATTCGATGCGCTTCCGTCACCTCGTGCTCGGGGTGTTCCTGCTCGACAGGCCGCGGCTGAGCGCGAACGCGTCGATCTACTTCCCGGGCGAGCAGCCGTACACACGAATCTACGAGAGCAAGAACCGCAGCGCGCAGATGGCGCCGGCGAGGCAAACCGCGGTGGTGCTGGAGATCCCCTGCTACGCTGACGACGCGCACTGGAGCATGGGGGAGGAGCGGCTCCAGCTCGAGCTGAGGGACTCCCTCGTTCGAGAGGGCCTCGTGCGCGACGAGGAGATCCTGGGCTTTCGCAGCGTCCGCGTCCCCTTCGCGTACCCGGTGCTCGAGGTTGGGTTCGAGGAGAAGGCGCGGCTCGTGGCGGACTACCTGCGTTCGTTCCAGAACCTGCATCTTCTCGGTAGAAGCGCGCAGTTCCAGTACTCGCACATCCATGACATCTTCGGGCAGGCACGTTCCACCGTCCGTGAGATCGCCGGTTCGCAGCCCGGCAGGCTCCTGCCGACTGCCTAGCGCGCCCGCTCGGCGTGGAACCACTCCGCGAACTGGCGAATGCCGTCCTCTATGGAGATCGAGGGAGCATAGCCGAACAGGTCGCGGGCACACCGGCCGACCGTCGCCGAGGTTGACGATCTCGAACGCGCTCAGATGGCTGCCAGACGTTCACCCGCGTGCTGAGAACCGGGTCCAGGATCGAGCCGGGGATTCCCGGCCTCGCCGCCAGGTGCACCATCACGTCGGCCCCGAGCCCCACCCTCTCCTCGGCGGCATCGAGATCGAGGAGATCCACCTCCACGAGCCGAAAGCGCTCGTTATCCAGATATCTCGAGAGGTTTCGCCGCTTGATGGCGCGGTCGTAGAAGGCATCGAAGCTGTCGATCGCCGAGACGGAGTGGCCCCGCTGCAGCAGTCGGCCGACAAAGTGGCTCCCGATGAAGGCCGCACCACCTGTGATGACGACGTGCAAAGGCGCGGTCGGGTCAGGGAAGAGGGAGAACCGGGGAATGCAGGACGAGCGCAGCCCCTCAGTCCCGAAAAGGGAGAGAGGGGCTACGCTACGCGGCCGCTCCTGAAGCTCCCGCCCTCTAGACGCCGGTGGCGTGCGGGGGGAGCATGAGCGGGCGCCGCGTGCGCCAGGCGCCGCGGGTGAAATCAGGGAAGTCTACCGGCCGGCTGCGGCCCGCGATGGACCGCTCGGTAAGCTCCGTGACGGAGCTCCACGCCGCGCCGTCGTACACATCCATGTCGGTCGGCATCCCGGAGCGTAGTGCCTGGATCAGGCGGTAGTCCTCGATGAAATCCATCCCGCCGTGGCCCGCGCCACGCGACTTCTCCTCCAGTTCCTTCCAGATCGGGTGGTCGTACTGCTGGAGGTACGCCTGCGCCGCCTCCCACTGATGCTCCTTGCTGCGCCCCTCGAGGTGAATCTTCTGCTCGGGGTACTTGCGGATGAGCCCCTCCGTGCCCTGCAGAAGGATCTTGCGGCTGTACGGCCGGGGCGAGTTGGTGTCGTGCGTGATGAGGATGGTCTGGCCCGCATGCGTGCGGACGAGGGTATTGACCACGTCGCTTAGCGCGTACCGCTGCTTCGCCTCGGGGCTCTCCGGCCCGATGTGCTCGGCGGCCCAGAGATTGAGGCCGCGCGAGGGGCCCCCCATGGAGACCAGGTAGTCGAACTGGTTCCCCCGGTTGATGTCCATCCACTGCGCCACCGGGCCGAGCCCGTGCATCGGGTAGAGATCCCCGTTGCGGGTGATAGAGTGCTTCACGCGCCAGCGGTTCACGTACTGGTCGGTCAGCTTGTGCTTCCGCAGATCGTGCAAATAGCCGCACTCGGCGTGCAGGAGCTCTCCGAACACGTTCTGGCGGACCATGTTGAGGATCGCCATCTCCGTACGATCGTAGCAGCAGTTTTCCATCATCACGCAGTGGCGCTGCGCCTTCTCCGCCGCCTCCACCAGCGCCCAGCACTCCTCCACGTTGACGGCAAGCGGTATCTCTGTGGCGGCATGCTTGCCGGCGGCGAGCGCGGCCAGCATGACCGGGGCGTGCAGCTCCCACGGCGTAGCGGTGAAGACGAGGTCGATGTCGTCCCGCTCGCAGAGGCGGCGGAAGTCGTCCGGGCCGGAGGAGTAGCCCACCGGAAGCGGACGGCCGGCCTTGGTAACCAGCGACTGTGCCCGCTCGACGTGCCGAGGCAGCAGATCGCAGATGGCGCGGATCTCCACCCCCTCGATCCTGAGGAAGTTTCGGACGTGGCTGGTCCCCTGGTTCCCCACGCCGACGAACCCGATGCGCACCACGTCCAGCGGTGCGGAGGCGAGCGAGCCTGTCGCCGGGGCGGAGCCGAACGCGGGACGGCCGGCGAGCTCGTGCGCCGCCAGACCAACTCCCACTCCGGTGCTCGCGGCCGTCTTGAGAAATTTCCGACGATCGAGATGCTCGCTCATGATTACTCCTGTGACTCGTGTGCGATTGACTTCCCGCGGCGCGTCCCGCTGTGATGGTACGAACCGCGCCTTACTTCCGACTTCCTCGACCTCAGCCTACAGGACCGACTGCGCCGGCGGCGAGGGTCGGGAGGCAAAGAACTCGGCGGATCCCCATTTTTCTGGAAACCTGTCCAGGTAAGCGGATCGCCAATTCGCGATCAACTTCTCCGCCGCGCTAATCTCTACGATTGCCCACACGCTGCCTCCGAAACCCGCGCCGAAGGCGGATGAGGCCAGCGCGCCGAGGGACTCGGCGCTCCTCACCAGGTGCACCGTCTCCTCCACCTGGTTCCGGAGCATGGTCTCGGCCAACGCCTGGGAGCGGGCGACCAGCTCCGCGAATCGATCGAGCCGCCTCGCCGCCAGCGCGTCCCCCGCCGCGGGGATGATCTCATCGCTCTCGGTGAGGAACTGCTCGAGACGGTCCCGCAGTACCGCGGGCTCCGGCTCGCCCGGCTGCGCGCGCCCGATGATCCTGCGCAGACTCGCCGCCGCGTCCGGACTGGAGCGCACCGCCGCGGCGATGTTCCGGTCGTCTCTTCCGGTCGCCGCGTTCCAGGCCGCCGTGATCTCACGCGTGCGGCGCGACAGCCGATTGTACCGCTCCAGAGCGGCGCCGGCTTTCTCCGCCTGAACGCCGGAGGACGCGAAGGCAAAGGTGTAGTCGGCCGGGAACGGAATCGCGCGTTCGAAATGAACCGGCGCGAAGCGGTACTGCACCAGCTCGCCAGCGCGCCCACAGAGTATCGAGGTGTGGTCCTCGCTTCCACCGAGAGTACCGACGCCGTGCTGGCCGGCCAGCTCTTTGTAGCCGAGTCCGTTCTCTACGCCCGAAAGGTAGTCGGCCAGATCCTCCCTCGACGTGATGTTGCGTCGGTACTTGTCGCGGCTCTCCAGATCGTTGACGGCCGAGAGCACCAGGAAGTTCATGATCGCGAAGGCGCTCCCGCTGCTCATCCCGGCCGCGATCGGGAGGTTTCCCGCGAAGGCGATGTCCGCTCCGACCGCCGCGCCCGGGAAGTTCTTCGCCACGCGCCGGGCAACGGTCATCGCGTAGTTCTGCCATCCCGCGCGCTCGACCTCCAGATCGGCCGAGAAGGGGAAGGTCGCTCGCTCGCCGGTCCGGGCGGCGACCATGCGGATCTGCCCGTCACGGCGCGGAACGCCCACCGCGCAGACGCCGCGTTCCAGGGCAGCGAGCAGGCTCCTACCTCCCGCGTAATCCGTGTGCTTGCCCAGTACCTCCACCCGGCCGGGAACGAAGAAGGCGCAGGCGGCCGCCTCCGGGTCCGTACCCCAGTCCCGGAGCGCGGACGCGCACAGGGCCGCCAGCTCGGCCACGCCGTCCGCGGCGCCTGCCGTGAGGCCGTTGGCGGCCATCCGCGCCGACACGTCCCGGAACTGTTCCGGGATCCCTTCCGTCCGGCTCATAGGTGAACCCCTACTCCGTGAAGCTGTTCCCCCACCGACGATACATCCGCGCGCGAAGAGAGGTCGAGCACCGGTACGTCGACCGGCACGACCTGAAATCTCTCCCCGGCGCGGACCAGGTCCCCGACCGCATCGGGCAGCTCGTACTCCCCGCGGCGCGACGGCTTCACCGCCCTCGCCGCATCGAAGATCGACGCCCGGAAGCGCCAGCAGGTCATGCTGATCCAGGCGTGCCCCGCCAGCC
>JAHWJV010000146.1 GCA_019348265.1 Gemmatimonadota bacterium | reverse complement strand
ACAACTACTTCGACGCGGCGGAAGGTGGCCTGAACCTTTACCTGGGCGGTCACTACGCGACGGAGGTCTGGGGAGTTCAGGCGCTCGCCCGGCACCTGGAAGAGAGGTTTGGGCTGCCGTGGTCGTTCATCGACAATCCCACCGGGCTGTAAGAGGCAATCTCACCCGCAACGAGGGCGCGGTGAGAAGGGGAAGGGAGACTGAACGGGAGACGCTCAGTATTCCAGTGGGTACCGCGCCCGGCGCTTTCCTCTATCTTCCCCACTCGTAAGTCTCTCATCCGCACGACTAAGCCCCGATGAATCCCTGCCCCCGCTGCGGGACACACCTGAACAGCATCGATGCCACGTGCGTACGCTGCGCCCGAGGCGAGCGCCGCGGGATGGCGAAGCCCCGGCCCGCGGCGGCCCGAATGGTCGCGCTTCTTCGAGCGCTGGAGATCGCCGTCGGAGGCGGTGCGTTCCTGCTGGTCGCGTATCTGCTCGGGACGGGCGCGGGGATCATCCCCGAGCTGGAAGTGCGCGTGCTACGCGGACCCGGCGAGTCGGCCGCGGAGTTCCTGATCCATCCGGTCGCGGCGAACCCCCCGCCGCCGTTCGAGCTCGAGCTCGCCGATGGTGAGGTGATCGATCTGCGGACCGGAGATCATTTCGACGCGCCGTTCGAGGTGCGCGATCCCCGGCCATGCACCCTGACGGCGCAGGTTCTCGGTCTCGCCGGGGGGAGGCGCGACGTAGAGGTGTACGTGCTCGACGATGACGGGTATCTCGACTGGCAGAAAGGCGTCCGCCCCCGCGCGCTGTTCGAGAGCGGTCGCGCGACGCTGACCTCGCTCGAGGTCGAGCTGCCAAGCCGCGGCCGCTACCACCTGCTCCTCTCCAACCGGTACTCGATCTTCACGCCGAAGACCGTGAGGGTAGACGACGCCCGACTGCGGTGCGCGTAACCCCGCTGTTCGTCCAGTATTTCACCATCTGAAAGATACGTGCGTTGGGGCGACGGTGGGCGAGGTCGCCGCCCGCCTGAAGCGCTCCGCGCACATACTGGCCCCCGCCGCGCAGCACCCCTCCATTCCGTGGGTATGCCGGAGCCTGCGTGGTGGCGGCGTACTTCACGTGTGAGACACTCTGGCCGACGGGACGCTCCCTGGCGGCTCGATGACGCGCCGGCTGGTCCGGTTCTCGCTCATTGCCGCCTCCAGAGAACTCCTCGTGGACTGGATGAGTGCAATGGTATGGAATGGATCGACGGTGGGCAGCGCGGGCGAATTCGGGATCGCGTCCGGGCTGCGCAGCATGGCACCGCCCGCACTGCTGAGTCAGCACCTCGCGGAGCGTCCGATGTGGCAGCTGGACAGCCAGGTCGAGCGGGTCCTGGCGAGCCCCGGCGTGCGGGCGCTGCTCGGGGTCGCGGCGCTGGGTGAGCTGGTGGCCGACAAGCTGCCGAGCGCGCGGAGCCGCATGGCTCCGCGGCCGCTTCTGGCGCGGGCGATCGCCGGCGCGGTTGGCGGCGGAGTGCTGATGCACCGGGCTCGACAGCCGGCGCTGATGGGTGCGCTGGCTGGCGCGGTGGGGGCGGTTACGGGTGCGGCGGCGGGATATCACGCCCGGCAGGCTCTCACCCGAAGCGGGATTCCCGATTCGGCGGTCGCCGTGCTCGAGGACTTGCTGGCTCTCGCTATTGCGCGGCGAGCAATCTACAGCTGAATGCGGCGTGCTCCCGGAACGCGAAGAGGGCCTCTCCGGCGGGAGAGGCCCTCTTCGCGTTCAGCCGAGGTGGATCAGCGCCGCGCCGCGTAGCTCTTCGTGAACCCGTTGCGGGTGTTGGTGACCGTGAAGGAGCCGTCGTTGCGGGCGGACACCTTGATGGCGTAGGCGGGACCATTGTGCACGCCCGGCCGGGTGGCGGCCGGCGCAGGTCCCTGGGCGGGCGCGGCAACCGGAGACCCCGCTCCTGCCTGACCGGAGCCCGCGGCCGGGGTAGCCGCGGGAGGGACGAGCACCGCGGCGATCACGGCCGCCTCGTCCAGGTTCGCGATGAACACGCCGGGGGTGTTGTGCTCCACCCCGCCCGCATAGGACCAGTGCAGCTGCCAGAGATCCTCCAGCCCCGGAGCGGAGTGGAGCGTCTGGAAGGTCTGAACCGCGCCGCCCTTGCGGGGCCCGTTGTTCATGACGGCGACCCGGGCACCTATGGCGTGGACGAGGGCGGGGGCGCCGGAGGTGGCAAGGCCGTGGTGGGTGGTTATGTACAGGTCGATCGAGCCGACCTTGTTCGTCGGGCATGCCAGGTCGAAGTCCTGGTTCCAGAGCAGGTCTCCGAGGTTGATGGTGCGGAATTCGCCGAAGGTGACCACGCTGCCGACGGAATGCGCGTTCTCGTCGTTGACGCTCATCTCCTTACGCTGGAAGGTCGCGCAGCGGGAGTTGGCGGCCGCGCCGCGCTGAATAGGCGCTGTGATGGCCCGCCCGCCCGCGGTGACGATCCTCCAGTCCAGCCCGGCGATCGGAAGTCGGTCTCCGGGTCGGGCCACGGTACGCCGGGCCTTGCCGTAAAGCGCCGCGTACGCCTGCTGGAATCCGGCCACCTGCTCGTTGGGCTCGACCGTCGGCCCGTGGTCGACGTAATGCCGAATCGGAATGCGCTTGGCGAGCTCCAGTAGGCCGCCGATGTGGTCCACGTGGAAGTGTGTGGAAACGAGGTGGTCGAGCTGCCGGACGCCGGCGTCGGCGAAGGTCGCCAGGATCCGGTCCAGATCCCTGGCGCCGGGGTTCCCCGAGTCGATCATCACCGACTCGCCGGACGGCGTGACGAAGAGCGTCGCCTGGCCGCCCTCGGTGTCGATGAAGTAGATGTCGAGGGTGTTTCTCGCCGGCGCCTGAGCGGCGACGGGTCCGGCGAACAGGGCGATCGCGAGCAGGGTTCGAACGGCGCGCATCGAGTGCACTCCCGTGGAGGTTCGGCGGGTCCCGCCGGCGCGGCGGTGTCCACATCGTGCCGCGCCCGGACCGCGCTGTCAAGCTCGCGGCCGCCGGACACACGCGCGCTTGCTTCCGGTGCTTATGGGCCATAATCTGCCCGCCGGCGCTGTATCCCCCCCACCGGCCGCACATCCCCACCGTTCCCCCTTGCACGCGTACGTCAATGAATCAGCCCGACGACGAGTCTCCGAAGCAGGCGCGGTCCAACTCGAGCGGGTCTGCGGAGGAGCCGCGTTATACGGTCCGTTCTGCTGCCTCCGCGGGTGCAGCTGTCGAGGAATCGACCCGGGACCTCACCGCGCCGGCCGAGGACGCCAGGCCCGCGGCCCCGCCGCCGTCGTCGGCACCGGTGGGCGCGAGTACGCGAAAGGTGGCGGTGTTCGTCGCCCACGGGATGGGGCAGCAGATCCCCTTCCAGACACTGGACCAGGTCGCGGAGGGGTTGAGGAAGGAGGCGGAGGCGAAGCGGCAGCGGCCGCTGAAGACGGAGGTGCGCTCAGTGAAGCACGGCGAGCAGTGGCTGAACCGGATCGAGCTGACGCTCGAGACCCCCGGGCGCCGGACCGAGGCGCACATCTACGAGGGTTACTGGGCGCCTCTCACGGAGGGGAAGATCAACACCGCGGGGGTGATTCGCTTCCTGACCGGGGCGGGACTGAACGGGATCAAGAACGGAAGTGGGGGGTTCCAGCGGTGGCTCTTCAACTGCTACTGGAAGTTCGACTCCCCGGTTCGAATCGTCCTGTATCTTCTGATCGCGCTGCTGGCGGTCGCGTCGCTGGTCGTGATGAACTCCACGATCCTCGCCATAGCGGCCGCCCGCGCTCTTCTCGCCCAAACGCCCCTGTGGCTGACCAATGGCCTCTTCGCCGATCTGACGACCACCTTCAATGGTGTGCTCGTGGCGCTGCTGGGGTTCGTGGCGGCGCTGGCGATCGCCATGGTGCTGCGACGCTTCAACGTCTCGCACGCGGTCCGCACGGCGTGGGGGATGGTGAGCATTCTGGCGCTTGGCACGACCCTGTTCGCGATCACCCTGGGCGGGGTCGCTCTGGGGCTCCTCTTCTACTCGCACGTGCGACTGTCGCCGGGCCCGGATGCCCAGCTCTGGACGAGGATCTTCGCTGCGGAGAACGTCGCGCGGTTCAACACCATCTTCGACGCGACGGCGATCTGGGCGCTGGGGGTCATCGGGGGTGGGATCGTCCTCTACAAAGCCATCCGGGTAGCGACGGCCGTCGCGGGAGACGTGGCGCGTAGACGCGGGCGCTCGCTGACGCTGCTGTCAGCCGCGTTCATGGCCCTCCTGATCGGGTCGGCGGGATACCTGGCGCTGCGTTTCCTGACTCCTGGCCAGGCGGCATCAGCGGCGGCGCGCGGGGCCGAATCCGTCGCGTTGGGCCTGTTCGCCTGGCCGGCGCTCGTGGTCGCGAGCGCGGCCATCCGCAAGCTCCTGATCCAGTTCGTCGGCGACGTCGCCATCTACGTCACGCCCTATACGCTGGACGCGTACTATCAGCTGCGCGACGACATCAAGAAGGGCGTGCAGCGGACGGCGACGGCCGTGTACTCGCTCCCGAGCGCGGACGGCTCCGGCTACGAGTACGAGGAAGTGCTGGTGGTGGGGCACTCGCTCGGGTCGGTGATCGTGTACGACGTGCTCAACCGCCTGATCAATGACGATCTCGCCGACGGCAAGTTGAACGTCATCGGGAGGACGCCTCTCCTGCTCACCTTCGGGTCGCCGCTGGACAAGACCGCGTTCATCTTCGCCGTCCAGCGGAACCACACGACGGAGGCCCGCGAGGCGCTGGCCGCCTCGGTGCAGCCACTGATTCGCGACTATGCGCTGCGCCCGCGCCGGTGGATCAACATCTACTCTCCCTGGGACATCATCAGCGGGAACCTGGGCTTCTACGACCCGCCTGATCCCACCGACCCCCGGCAGGTGAAGAACATCGCGGACCCGGACGCCAGCACCTTGCTCGCCGCGCACGTCGAGTACTGGGAGAACCCGCTGCTCTTCCAGACGCTGTACGCGGAGCTCGGGGGCGAAGGAGGGGTGAGGGTGTGATGCAGGCCGAGGTTCTGCCGCAGGTGCGATCGCGTCCGGAGCCTCGGCTGATGATGTTGACTTAGGCCTACTCTGGGGGCACGTTACCCCGGACGCGGTACATCTCACCTGCCCCCGCGGTACCTCACGCCGGACCTTCTCCGTTCGACAACGCCGGGGAGAATCTTCGTACCCATTCTTCGAAGGAGTACGCGTGCGCTCGTTGCGTAGTTCAACATGGGGATTAGCCGTGCTGGGCGTGTGCCTGTGCGCGGCGGATCCGGCGCCCGGTCAGCTGTCCGGGAGGATGGGTCTGAACCTGGCGGAGCCCCACGCGTCGGCGCTCGCACCGACGCCACGGCGGGTCCGGGTGGGCACGGTAACCGGGCGGGTGACCCGACAGACGAACGGCCAGCCCGTGGCCGGTGTGTCGGTTGGCATCGCCGAGCTCCGGCTCGGGTCCACCACCGGACCGGACGGGCGGTACACGATCTCGCAGGTCCCCGCCGGGCGGCACACCCTCGAGATCCGCGGGCCCGGTTACGAGACGGTTCGCCGGTCCGTGACCGTCAGCGACAACGGCGTGGCCACCCTGGACCTGGCCCTCCGTGAGGAGGCGCTCGGGCTCGAGGGGATCGTGGTGACCGGTACCGCGGGGCAGGCGCGGCGTCGCGAGGTCGGCAACAGCATCGCCACCGTGAACGTGAGCGAGGATGTCGCGCCGGCGCCAAACGTGGACAACCTGCTCGCCGGCCGTACGCCTGGCGTCAACATCAATCTGTCCGGTGGGATGGCGGGTTCCGGCGCTCAGATCCGGCTACGCGGCAACTCCAGCGCCGCGATGAGCAACACACCCCTGATCTACGTGGACGGTGTCCGCATGCGCGGCGACGCCTATCGCTCGACGGCCGGCTCCAACGTCGCCGCTAGCCCGCTGAACGACATCAACCCGAACGATATCGAGCGGGTCGAGATCATCAAGGGCGCCGCCGCGACGACGCTGTACGGAACGGAGGCCGCGTCGGGGGTCATCCAGATCTTCACCAAGCGAGGCGCCGCGGGCACTCCGAGGATCGAGTTCCAGAGCGACGTCAGCGGGTCCCGACTCCAGAAGTTCGGGCCTGAGAACGAGCCGTACATGAGGCTGGACCCGTGGATGAGGACGGGAATCCAGCAGCGCTACTCCGGGTCGATCAGCGGCGGCTCCGGCGACATGCGCTACTTCGTTTCCGGTGCTCTGGACGACAACAGCGGCGTTCTGCCGAAGGATTCCGAGCGCAGGTACAACGTACGGGGCAACTTCAACTTCAACCCGTACGAGAGCCTGCAGCTTCAGTGGAACACGGCGTACACGACGAGCGACATCAGCAATCCGCCGGGTGGTAACAACGGAAACGGACTGCTTCTCAACGCGTATCGTCGCCCGAACAATTTCGTGGGGTCGAACGACCCGGCGGTGATCAGCAAGGTGCTCGATTGGGAGGTCCATTCGGAGATCAACCACCTGATCACGGGCGGATCCGCCACGTACCAGCCGATCGAGAACCTTACGAACCGGGTCACGGTCGGGTTCGACCGCGCGGAGAACGATCTCCGCCAATGGCGCCCGTACGGCTTCTTCCTGGCGCCTCAGGGGCTGCTCGGGACGCGGAACTGGACCTCCAGTACGCTTACGGCGGAGTACGTCGGGAGCTATGACTGGCAGATCACGCCGGAGTTCCGGTCCAACTTCTCGCTGGGCGGACAGAGCGTGACCACCGAGGTGAACAGCGTATCGGGCGACGCCGAGCGGTTGGCCGCGCCGGGCGAGCCGACGTTGAGCGCCGGCGGAACGCGGACCTCGGGCGAGGACCGCCTCCGGGTGATCAACGCCGGGTTCTTCCTGCAGAATCTCTTCGACTTCAAGAGCCGTTATTTCCTGACGCTAGGACTGCGCGTGGACGGCAACAGCGCCTTCGGTGAAAACCTCGGGCTGCAGCCCTACCCGAAGGCGAGCGCCTCGTACGTGATCTCGGACGAGCCGTTCTGGAACGAGTCCTGGGGCGAGGTGAAGCTTCGCGCGGCGTACGGGCATGCTGGTCGGGCACCCGGGGCATTCGACGCGGTCCGCACCTGGAACCCCGTGGGATGGGGTGGAAACTCCGCGTTCTTCCCCGGCTCCGTCGGGAACCCGGATCTAGGCCCGGAGCGGACGCGGGAGTACGAGCTCGGCTTCGACGGGTCCTTTCTCCAGCGGCGTCTCAACGTCGACTTCACCCACTATCACCAGCTCACCACCGACGCGCTGATGCGGGTGAGACAGGTCCCCTCGATGGGATTCCTCGGCTCCCAGTTGAAGAACGTCGGCACCATCCGCAACAAGGGGGTGGAGCTCGCCGTCAACACCACACCGCTCGAGCTGGACGACTTCGGCTGGGACGTCGGCTTCTCCGTCGCCACGAACTTCAATAAGGTGATCGATCTCGGTGAGGCCACCCCGTTCGAGATCGGCGCGCGGAGCCTCGTAGCGGAGGGCGGCTGGGTACCGGGGGTTTACGGGCGCCGCCTGCTGAACCCGAACGAGATTGCCGAGCCGGTGTTCGAGAAGGCCGACGGCGGTCGCTACGTGTTCGGGCCGAACCTGCCCACGCACACCTACAACGTGCGCAGCGAGCTGCGCCTGCCGGCGGGGATCTCGCTGTCCGGACGCGCGGAGTACCAGGGCGGGAACTTCATCCATGTGGACGTGGATCGGAACCTCGCCGTCCGCGGCGTGCTGCCGGAGTGCAACGACATCTACCCGCTGATCCGGACCGCCGAGCGGGCAACGCTGACCGCGCGCGAGAGGGCGCGCTGCGACGTGCGGATCGCGGAGGGGACCTACAGCCTGTTCGTCTACGCCGCCGATTTCTTGAAGCTCCGCGACCTGACGCTCGCGGTGCCGGTCCCGAGCAGCGTAGTGGGCAGCCACGAGACGGCCCTCAGCCTTTCGCTGCAGAACCTTCGGCTGTGGGTGCACGACGACTTCGTGGCATGGGACCCGGAGATGATGCAGAACGGACCGGGCGGCGCGGTCCGGCAGATCGTAGAGGATCTGCCGGCGCCTTACCGGGTCACGGCTTCGCTCCGCGTACGGCTGTAACACCCTTGCCACGAGAGGGCGGGACGGCGCGCGTCGCGCCGCCTCCGGCTTCCGCGAACCC
>JAHWJV010000145.1 GCA_019348265.1 Gemmatimonadota bacterium | reverse complement strand
CAAGATCGGATACGAGCTGCCGCCGCTCCCCAACCTGTTCTTCACCCGCGACGCGGCGATGGTGGTGAACAGCGGTGTGATCATCGGGGCCATGCGGTACGCGGTGCGATGGACGGAGGAGCTGCTGATGAAGGCGCTCTTCCGCTATCACCCGCTTCTGGGGAACGACGGGTTCGTGTACGACGGGTCGGAGGAGCACCGCAGCGACTACACGATCGAGGGTGGTGACGTGCTGGTGCTACGACCCGACCTCGCCATCGTGGGGCTGTCGGAGCGCTCCAGTCCCGCGGCGATCGAGTGCCTTGTCGACGGGCTGCGTGAGCGTGCGGAGATCGAGGACGTATTGATCGTGGTGCTGCCGGCGGAGAGCCCCGCAATCCACCTGGACATGATCTTCACCATGGTGGATCGCGACCAGTGCGTGCTTTACCCGCCGTACTTCCAGGGCCCGAGCCGGCTCCCGATCCTGCATTATCGCCCCGGAGCGAGCGCGGTCCGCGAGTACGCGGACCTGGGGGCCGCGCTGCGGGAGGTGGGGCTGCCGCTCTCTCCCATCGCCTGCGGCGGAGAGCACCCGACCATACAGGAGCGGGAGCAGTGGGCGAGCGGATGTAACTTCGTGGCGCTGCGGCCCGGCCTGGTGCTGGGTTACTCGCGCAACGAGGGAACGCTTCGCGAGATGCAGCGCACCGGCGGCTACGAGGTGGTCGAGGCGATCGATTTCCTGACGGGCGACGTCGACATCGAAGACGACGCGCGCGTGGTGGTCGTCTTCGACGGCTCGGAGCTGGTGAGAGGTGGAGGCGGCGGACGCTGTATGACCCTGCCCGTATTACGAGAGGATATCTGGTGATCGACTGGAACCAGGACACCGGCGGCGGACTCGAGCTCCGTCGTGGAGGCACGCTCCTCGAGCGCGTGGTGGCCGCGCTCGCCCATGGCCCGCTGCACACGACCAAGATCGCCGAGACGGTGCTCGGCATCCGCGGCGAGTCGCGGGCGCTCGCCGCGGCCGTGTTCGCGCTGCTCGGCTCCGAGACACGGGTCGTGGTGGATGGGCTGGGGATCTGGTCGCTCTCGGTACCCATTCCGCCGATCCAGCCCCGCTCACTCATCGAGGAGGAGTGGGTGGTGGTGGACGTGGAGACTACCGGCGGCGCGCCGGAGCGCGGCCACAGGGTAACCGAGGTCGCCGCCGTCTGGGTCTCGCAGGGACGCATCACCGACCGCTTCTGCACGCTGGTCAACCCGGAGCGCCGGATCCCGTCGATGATCAGCTCCCTCACGGGGATCACCGATGCCATGGTCGCCGGCGCGCCACCCTTCCGCGACGTCGCCCCGCGCGTGATCGACGCGCTCCGTGGCCGCGTATTCGTGGCGCACAACGTCGCCTTCGACTGGCGCTTCCTCTGCTCGGAGATGGACCGCTCCCTCGGCTATGAGATGGAGGGCCGGCAGCTCTGCACCGTCCGTCTGGCGCGCAAGCTCCTGCCCCATCTTCCGTCGCGCTCGCTGGGGGCTCTGGCGGACTACTTCGGCCTGGATATCGCATCCCGCCACCGCGCTCTCGACGACGCGGTCGCGACCGCGCAGCTGCTGATCCGCCTCTTCGACATGCTCGCGGAGCGGCAGATCACCGATTGGCGGGCGGTCGACGGTCTCCTCCGCAAGCGCAAACCGCGGCCCAGGCGCCGCGCCATGCCGCGATGGATGGACTCGGCGTGAGCGAAGCGCGCCTCCCCCGCGGGGCCGACGATCTGCCGCTGCTGCGCTCGCGTACCCTCGGCGACTTCCGCATCCATGCGCTGGAGGCCGGACTCCAGCGACTGGACGGAGGAGCGATGTTCGGTGTCGTTCCCAAGCCGCTCTGGGAAAGCCGCATCCCCGCGGACGAGCGCAATAGGATCCCGCTCGCCCTCCGCTGCCTGCTGGTCGAAACGGCGGACGAGCTGGTGCTCATCGAGACCGGGATCGGGAACAAGGAGAACGAGAAGTTCATCCGGATCTACGGCGTCGAAAACGCCGCCCCGCCGGGATACGCGGACGCTCCGGACCGCCTGCAGGCGGCCGTCCGCGCGGCCGGCTTCTCTCCGGACGACGTCGGAGTGGTGGTGAACACCCACCTGCACTTCGACCACGCGGGGGGGAACAGTTACCGCGACGGAGCGGGGGAGGTGAGGCTCTCCTTCCCGGGAGCCCGATACGTGGTCCAGCGCGGGGAGTGGGAGTACGCGCACTGGCGGAACGAGCGCACGCAGGCCAGCTACCTGCGCGACAACTTCGATCCCGTTCGCACGGCGGGCGCTCTCGACCTGGTGGAGGGCGACGTGGAAGTGGTCCCGGGGATCTCGACCTTGCGTACGCCGGGCCACGTTCCGCACCACCAGTCGGTCCGGGTTCGCTCGGGCGGAGAGACGGCGTGCTTCGTCGCCGACCTGATTCCGACGATGGCGCATCTCCCGCTGCCGTGGATCATGGGTTACGATGTCGAGCCGCTGGTGACACTCGAGTCCAAACGCGCGCTCCTCGAGCGGGCCGAGGAGGAAAGATGGCTGCTCGTCTCCACCCACGACCCGGTAATCCCCTGGGGGTATGCGGTGCGCGGCGAGCGCGGACTGGTGCTGGAAGAGGTGAAAGCATGAGAGGATCTGGATGGTCATGACCAAATCGGACCCGCGCACCACGCCTGTGATCGTGAGCGCGGCGCGCACACCGATCGGGCGCTATCTTGGCGCGCTGTCGGCGATTTCGGCTCCGGCGCTCGGTGGCGCGGCGATCCGCGCGGCGCTGGAGCGCTCGGGTGTGCCCGCCGAGGACGTGGACGAGGCGATCATGGGCCATGTCGTGCAGGCGGGTACCGGTCAGGCACCCGCCCGCCAGGCCGCCTACAACGGTGGGGTCCCCGAGACCGTGCCTGCCATGACCATCAACAAGGTGTGCGGCTCCGGCCTCAAGGCGGTGATGCTCGCCGCGCAGTCCATCCGTGCCGGTGACAGCCGCGCCATCGTCGCCGGCGGGCAGGAATCCATGTCCGGGGCGCCCTTCTACCTTTACGGCCACCGCCAGGGGGTGAAGTTCGGCGACCAGACACTGGTGGATGGAGTGGTGCGCGACGGCCTCTGGTGCTCCTTCTGCGAGGTGCACATGGGAGGACACGCGGAGTACACGGCCAACAAGGCCGGGCTCACGCGCCAGCAGATGGACGAGTACGCGGTATCCTCCCACCGTAAGGCGGTGGCGGCCATCGAGGCTGGCAAGTTCCGCGAGGAGATCGTGCCGGTGGAGGTACCCGGCCGCAAAGGTACCACTCTGGTGGACACGGACGAGGGCCCGCGCGCCGACACGAGTCTCGAGGCGCTGGCGAAGCTTCGTCCCGCCTTCGCCGATCACGCGCCGGAGGACGTGAAGGAGCTGACCGTCACCGCGGGCAACGCGTCTTCGATGAACGATGGTGGGGCGGCGCTGGTGATCGTCTCCGAGGACTACGCGAACGCGGCCGGCTTGACGATTCTCGCCAGGATCACCGGCTACTCGACGGGCGCGGTCGAGCCGCGCGACCTCTTCTTCGCCCCCATTCATGCGGTGCAGAAGCTGATGGGGAAGGCCGGAACCGCCATCTCCGACTACGACCTCATCGAGGCGAATGAGGCGTTCGCGTCACAGGCGCTGGCGAACGGCCAGGGGCTCGGGTGGGACTGGGACCGGGTGAACGTGAACGGGGGCGCGATCGCGCTCGGTCACCCGATCGGCGCGAGTGGCGCGCGAGTTCTCACCACCCTGGTCCACGCCCTTCGCGATCGCGACAAGGAGAACGGACTCGCGACCCTGTGCCTGGGCGGCGGTGACGCCGTCGCCCTGTCCGTAGAGCGCGCATCCTGATCTACCCGTCCAGAACCGACCCGGCAGTACGAACCCATACCCTCGCACCCGCGCAAGATCGATGAGCACTTCTCGCAGCAGCCTGGCTACCTCGACCCGCGCCGACGTCCTTCCGTCGCGCACCGTCCGGGGCGTAATCGGCGTCCTGGTCTTCGCCATCGCGACGGCGCTGAGCGCCAAGATCTCGCTGCCGCTTCCGGGCACGCCGATCCCCTTCACCTTCCAGCCGCTGGTGGTGATGCTGGCCGGGGCACTGCTCGGGGCTCGTCTGGGCGCCGCGAGCCAGATCGCGTACCTGGCCGCCGGCGTGTCCGGTCTCCCGGTGTTCGCCGCCGGCGGCGGCGCTGCCTACCTCCTGGGACCGACCGGCGGCTACCTGATGGCCTACCCGCTCGCGGCGTTTCTCGTGGGTGCGCTGACCGGAGCGGGGCTGCTCCGTACCATCGGCGGTCTGCTCGTCGGCCTCGCCACGATCTACGCCGGAGGCCTGGCGTGGCTCACCGCTACCGGCTCGTTCGACGTCGCCGTGGTCTGGGGACTCCGCCCCTTCGTGCTCGCCGACATGGTGAAGGTCGTGCTGGCTGCCGTCATCATCGCCCGTCTCGGTGACCGATCGAGGGATCTCTTCGCGCGCTAGCGGCGGACCATAGGCGGGGAAGAGGTGGAGCGCTCCTGGCTCAGGGTGGACGGGAGGGCCCGCGCAGGCTGGCGGGTCCTCCTCTACGTCGCTCTGCTCCTGCTGCTCGCCATCGCCGCTCAGTTCGCGGCCGCGCTGCTCCCGCGGACGAGGCTGGACTGGCTCGATATCGCATTGCTGACGGCGGCCGGGCTGATCGCAGGGTGGGTGATGCTCGCGCGCTTCGACGAGCGACCGCCCGGTGCGCTGGGGTTCGCGATCACCCGCGCCACTCCCGGTGAGATCCTCTTCGGCTTCGTGCTCGGCTCCGCGCTCATCGCGGCGGCGACGATTCTCCTCCTGCTGAGCGGCACCGCCACGTTCGTGCCCGACACCGGCACCGCTGGCGAGTACGTCCGCACGCTGGCCTGGACCTTCGCCTTCTTCAGCATCGCCGCCGCGGCTGAAGAGGTCCTGTTCCGCGGCTATGCCTTCCAGGCCCTCGTGGAGGCAATTGGCGTCTGGCCGACGGTGCTCGTCACCTCAGCACTTTTCGCGGCCGTTCACCTCGGCAACCCCGAGGTAGACTCCATCGCCGTCGTGAACATCTTCCTCGCCGGCGTGCTGCTCGGCTTCGCCTACCTTCGCACCCGCTCCCTCTGGTTCGCGACCGCTCTCCACTCGGGCTGGAACTGGACGATGGCCGCGGCGCTCGGCTTTCCCGTCAGCGGACTCGTGCTCCTGGACACGCCGCTCTATGACGCCGTGGAAACCGGCGCGGATTGGTGGACCGGTGGCGGCTTCGGCCCCGAAGCCGGGCTCGCCGGCACACTCGTGATCGTCGCCGGCACCGCCTGGACCGTGCGCACGAAGCGCCTGCACGAGCCGCCCGAGATGCGCGCCCTGCGCCCGCTCGTGGACTCCCGCCTGCCAGAGGGCGGCCCATGACGCGTTCCGTCATTCGCTTCTGGGCGTGTGCGTTCGGGCTGGCCCTCCTCCTCGCGTCCGCGTCCGCCGTGCTCTTTCCGTACGAAGCGCTGCGGATCACCTCGGAGGCTGAACGCGCCCGAGCCTGGCTCCTGACGCTCTGGACCGGCGGCGTGCTCGCGGTCCTCTTCGGCCTCGCAGGCCTGCTCACCTTCGCCTCGCCCCTCGGCTTCCGCGAGGTCCACGACGCCGGCTCAATCGCCGAGGCCCGCGAGGCCCGACGCCGCGCCCGCCTCACCCAGACCGGCTTCCACGACAACTTCGCCTGGTGGCTCGTCTGCACCGGCCTGATCCTCATCGCGTTCTACTTCATCGCCTGGGGAGCTGAACTGCACTTTTGAATTCTGATTTTGAATGTTGAATGGACTCAGGCCGTCTGGACTTCGCGTTCGATCTGATCGTGCGCGGAACGTTGCTCGGGGGAAGAGTACGTCGCCATCTTTCGATTCGACATTCAAAATTTAAATTTCAGAATTGTTTTGACTATGCCGATAGAGACAGTCGCCGTAATCGGCGCCGGCACCATGGGCAACGGGATCGTCCACGTGTTCGCGCAGCATGGGTACGCGGTGACGATGATCGATGTCCGAGATGATCTTCTCGAGTCGGCGCGGGCGACGATCGCGAAGAACATGGACCGGCAGATCAACAAGGGTGCGCTGACGCAGGAGCAGAAGGCGGAGGCGCTCGGTCGCGTTACCACCTCCAGCGAACTGCGCGCGGCGGAGAGCGCGGACCTCGTGATCGAGGCGGCGTCGGAGAACCGGGACCTGAAGTTCCAGCTCTTCCGAGAGCTCGACGCGGTGGTGCCCGAGAGCGCGGTCCTGGCGACGAATACCTCCTCGATCTCCATCACGGAGATCGCGGCGCGAACCAGCAGGCCGGAGCAGGTGATCGGGATGCACTTCATGAATCCCGTACCGGTGATGCAGCTCGTGGAAGTGATCCGGGGGCTCGCCACTTCGGACGAGACCGCACGCGTGGTCTTGGCGGTGGCGGAGGGACTGGGGAAGACGGTCGCCGAGGCACAGGATTACCCCGGCTTCGTCTCCAACCGCATCCTGATGCCGATGATCAACGAGGCGGTCTTCTGCCTCATGGAGGGAGTCGCGGAGCGCGACGCGATCGACACCGTCATGAAGCTCGGGATGAACCACCCGCTCGGCCCCCTCGCGCTCGCCGACCTGATCGGGCTCGATACCTGCCTGGCAATCATGCAGGTGCTCCACGACGGCCTCGGTGACGACAAGTACCGGCCGTGCCCGCTCCTGCGGAAGTACGTCGCCGCCGGGAAGCTCGGGCGGAAGAGTGGTGAGGGGTTTTATACGTACTAGTCGCCAGTTGCCAGTTCCAGTTGCCAGTCCGGCAGCTGCCCGACTGGTAACTGGCAACTGGCAACTAACGATCCGACGCTAGTCTCCCAATGGAAATATTCAAACATCTCGCCGAGCACGGCCACGAGCAGGTGGTTTTCTGCCACGAGCCGTCGTGCGGCTACCGGGGCATCATCGCCATTCACGACACGACGCTGGGTCCGTCGCTGGGCGGGACCCGGTTCTGGAACTATGCCTCGGACGAGGAGGCGCTGATCGACGTGCTTCGCCTCTCGCGGGGGATGACGTACAAGGCGGCGGTCGCGGGGCTGAACCTGGGCGGCGGGAAGGCGGTGATCATCGGTGATCCGCGCACCGCCCGTCGCGAGATGATCTTCCGCGCGCACGGGCGCTTCATCGAGAGCCTGAGCGGCCGGTACATCACCGCGGAGGATGTGGGGACGTCGGTCGGCGACATGGAATACGTTAGCATGGAGACTTCGTGGGTCAGCGGCCTCCCCGGGAAATCTGGAGATCCGTCCCCCGTCACGGCGTATGGGACGTACCAGGGGATCAAGGCCGCCGCGCTGGAGAAGTACGGCTCCGAGAGCCTGGCCGGCAGAACCGTGGCGGTGCAGGGGGCGGGACACGTCGGCTACTATCTCTGCGCGCACCTCGCGGCCGAGGGTGCGCGTCTGATCGTGACGGACATCGACGAAGAACGGTCCGGACGCATCGCGCGGGAGTTCGGCGCGGAGGTGGTCCAGCCCGAGGCGATATACTCCGTGGAATCCGACATCTACGCGCCGTGCGCGCTCGGCGCGACCATCAACGACGAGACGATCCCGCAGCTCAAGGCGGACATCGTGGCGGGGGCGGCGAACAACCAGCTCGAGGACGACCGCCACGGTGACGAGCTCCACCGGCGCGGCATCCTCTACGCCCCGGACTACGTCATCAACGCGGGCGGCGTGATCAACGTCTACGGCGAGGTGAAGGGCTGGCTGCCGGAGCAGTCGATGCGCAAGGCCGAGGAGATCTTCGGGACGCTGGCGCGTCTCTTCGAGCTCGCCCGCGAGGAGCACCTCCCGACTTACCGTGCCGCCGACCGTGTCGCCGAGGAGCGCATAGAGGCCGTCAGGAAAGTACAGCGCACCTGGATCTGATCGCTGCGCCGCTCCCGCTCCGGCGGGAGGGCCGCCAGGTGTCTTGACGCGCCGCTCGCCCGAGCCGTATCGTTCCGCCTGCGAATTTCTTGAGGCACCGTCCGGAAAACGTACACCCCCCTGATCTACCTTCCCGCGTCTTCGCCTCGTCTGAGCAGTTCCGTTGCCGCCAACGTGCAGGATCAAGATCACCGTTCTCCTGGAGGTGTCCTATGAGGGTACGTGAGGTTCTCGTAGCGCTCGGCTTCCTGGTTCTCGCGGCGGCCGGCCCGGTCGCCGCGCA
>JAHWJV010000144.1 GCA_019348265.1 Gemmatimonadota bacterium | reverse complement strand
GATGCGATCGACGTCGTAGACGCACCCGGCCCAGGTGCCGCCGCTGGCGCGCTGCAGCGCCGCCCAGAGACGGGTGTCGTCCGGGAGATCGGGCTGCGGACGGATGTCGGGGTGGATCTGGCGGACCGCGAGCAGCGCGTCGGCCTGCTCGGGTGTCACCAGCCCCTCTGCGGTGCCGACCAGGTCGATGCGTCCGATCAGCTCGTTCCGGTCGATCACGATCTCGAGCACGTCGCCCTCGCGCAGCTTACCGATCGGCCCCCCGGCGAGCGCCTCCGGGCCGATGTGCCCGATACAGGCGCCTGTGGAGAAGCCGGAAAAGCGGGCGTCCGTGAGGATGGGCACGTGCTTGCCCCAGGGGAGATATTTCAGCGCCATCGTGAGCTGCGCGGTCTCCTCCATCCCCGTTCCGGAAGGGCCGGCGCCGGTCAGCACCAGCACGTCGCCGGGGGAGACGGGATTGACCCCGCCCTTCAGCGCCGCGATCGCGTGGCGCTCGTCGGTGAAGACGCGCGCGGGGCCGCGATGGCGGTAGACGTTGTCCGCGTCGACGATGGTCGGGTCGATCGCGGTCGCCTTGATGACCGAGCCTTCCGGGGCCAGGTTGCCGGTCGGAAAAATGACCGTGCTGGTGAGGCCGGCCGCGCGGGCCTGCGCGGCGTTCATGATCACGTGCTCCGGGTACACCTCGGCCTCGAGCAGCCGTGCCCTCACCTCGCGGCGGCGGTCGCTCTGCTCCCACCAGTCGAGCACCGTGTCCAGCGTCTCGCCGGTGACGGTGAGCACGTCGAGGTTCAGCAGCCCCATCTCCCGCAGGTGCAGCATCACCTCGGGCACGCCGCCCGCCATGAAGACCTGGACCGTGGTGTGGTTGAAGGGGCCGTTGGGCAGCGCGTCGACCAGGCGGGGAACGGCACGGTTGACCCGGTTCCAGTCGACGACCGTCGGCTGGCGGAGGCCGGCGGAGTACGCGATCGCCGGAACATGGAGCAGCAGGTTGGTGGATCCGCCGAAGGCCGCGTGCACCAGCATGGCGTTCTCGATGGCGCGATCGGTCAGCACCGCGCTCATGTCGATCCCGAGCGCCTTCATGCGGACGAGCGCCAGAGCCGATCGGTGCGCCAGGTCGAGCCAGATCGGCTCGCCGGAAGGGCTGAGCGCGCTGTGCGGCAGCGACATGCCGAGTGCTTCGCCGACCACCTGCGAAGTCGCCGCCGTCCCGAGAAACTGGCAGCCTCCCCCCGAGGAGCCACAGGCGCGACAGCCCATCGCGGAGGCGTACTCCAGATCGATCAGGCCATGCGCGAAGCGGGCGCCGAGCGTCTGCACCTGGCCCGCGTCTTCCGCGCCCGCCGACGGGAGCGTCACCCCGCCGGGGACGATGATGCCCGGCAGGTCGCGACTCGAGGCGATCGCCTGCAGCATGGCGGGCAGCCCCTTGTCGCAGGTCGAGATCCCCATCACGCCCGCCCGGGTCGGCAGCGAACGGATCAGGCGCCGCATCACCGTCGCCGCGTCGTTCCGGTACGGGAGGCTGTCGAACATCGCCGTCGTCCCCTGGCTGCGCCCGTCACACGGGTCGCTGCAGTAGACGGAGAACGGCGTCGAGCCGAGCTCGCGGAAGCTCTCCGCCGCCCGGCGCACCAGCAGCCCGATCTCCCAGTGCCCCGTGTGGTATCCCAGCGCGATCGGCTGCCCGTCCTCCCCACGGAGGCCGCCGAGGGTGCTGACGATCAGGTACTCGGGACGCCCGAGCGTCGCCGGGTCCCATCCCATCCCGGCGTTCTGGGTGAGGCCGAACAGGTTGCCGCTCGGCTCGGTACGGAGCATCTCCTCGGTGAGCGGCAGCGCGCCCGCCGGCCCCTGGGCCTGCAGGCGCGTCGGACCGATCCCCAGGGGGGTGTCCAGAATCGTCTCGAGTGGCGGAGTCGCCGGAATCTCCTTCATCGCGCTTCCTTCCCGCGTAGCGGCCCTGAGATCACGCACCCCGCCCAACCGACTCGTGCGACCGGAAGCGCTGCCGCGCCGAGCCGAGCCCTTCGATCCCCAGCTCCACCACGTCCCCGTCCTTCAGGAACTGCTGCGGCTTCATCCCGCTCCCCACGCCGGCCGGGGTGCCGGTGGTGATGATGTCTCCCGGCAGCAGCGACATGAACTGGCTCAGGTAGCTGATCAGGAACGGGATCTTGAACACCATGTCGGCGGTCGTGCCGTTCTGCTTCGTCTCGCCGTTCACCTTCAGCCACATCTTCAGGTTGTCCACGTCCGCCAGCTCGTCCTTCGTGACCAGGAAGGGGCCCATGGGGGCGAAGGTGTCGCAGCTCTTCCCCTTCACCCACTGACCGCCTCGCTCCAGCTGGAAATGCCGCTCGGAGACGTCGTTGTGCAGCAGATAGCCGGCGATGTGGTCCTGGGCCTGGCTCTCGTCGACGTACGAGGCGCGCTTGCCGATCACGACGGCGATCTCCACTTCCCAGTCCGTCTTCCGGCTCCCCTTGGGGATGATGATCTCGTCGTCCGGGCCGGCGAGGGCGCTGGTAGCCTTGAAGAAGATGATCGGCTCCGTCGGCAGCGCCATGTTGGACTCGGCCGCGTGGTCGCTGAAGTTCAGCCCGATGCAGATGATCTTGCCCGGCCTCCCGATCGGCGGTCCTAGACGCACCTCAGGTCCCACCTCAGGGAGCCCCGCACCGCCTCCGGAGAGCAGCTCCGCGAGCCGCCGCAGGCCACCACCGTTGAAGAAGGCCTCGTCGTAGTCGGAAAAGGAGCCGGACAGGTCGACGCGGCGCCCGTCGGGGAGGATCGCGCCGGGCTTCTCCTGCCCCGGCTGTCCAAAGCGGATCAGCTTCATCGTCTCACACTTTCAGGGTTACGAAGCCGCCATCGATGGGGAAGTTGCTCCCCGTGATGAAGGCGGCCTCGTCGGAGCAGAGGAAGAGGGCGAGCGACGCCATCTCTTCCGGGGTTCCCATCCGGCCGATCGGCTGCGTCTTCGCGAGCTTCTCGAACATCTCCGCCTCGCGGCCGGGGTAGCTTCGCGCGAGGAAGCCATCCACGAAAGGCGTGTGTACCCGACCGGGGGCGATGCAGTTGCAGCGGATCTTCTCGTGCACGTAATCGCACGCGACCGAGTAGGTCATGGTGAGGACCGCGCCCTTGCTCATCGAGTAGGCGAACCGGTCCGGCACCCCGACCGAGGACAGGATCGAGGCGAGGTTGAGGATGGCGCCGCCGCGGCCCTTCATCATCGGGACGCCCGCCTTGAGGCAGTTGTACACGCCCTTGACGTTGATCGCGTAGAGGCGGTCCATGTCGTCCTCGCTGGTCGTCTCCACGGTTCCGATGTGGGCGACACCGGCGTTGTTGACGAGGACGTCGACGGGTCCGAAGCGCTCGCGCACGGCATCGAAGACCTGGAACACCTCGGCCTGGCGGCTCACGTCGCAGCGGAAGAACGCTGCGGTCCCGCCGCTCTCCTCCACCTCCCGCACGACCGCCTCGCCGTTCTCGGCCTGCACGTCCAGCACGGCGACCAGGGCGCCCTCGCCCGCGAAGCGGAGCGCGATCGCGCGGCCGATTCCCGAGCCACCGCCCGTAACGACCGCCACGCGATCCTTCAGTCTATCCTCCGCCATCGTCGATCGTGGCCCCAGGTGAGAGTGATTTCAGGAGATCGAACCGGCGACCGACCAGCCGCCGTCTACCGTCAGGGTTTGCCCGGTGATGTACGCGGCTTCCGGGGAGAGGAGGAAGAGCGCCGCCTCAGCGATGTCCGTGGTCGTCCCGGCGCGCTGCAGCGGCGTGATCCGCCGCCACGTCTCCTCGTAGTCCGGCTCCTCCGTCAGCGTTCTCGGCGTCGCCGTCCCGCCGGGGGCGATGGCGTTGACGGTGATCTGATAGGGAGCGAGCTCCACCGCGATGTTACGGGCCAGCATGCGCAGCGCCGCCTTGGTCATGCTGTACGCCGACACGTTCGGCGCGGCGCGCTCCCCGAGGATCGAGGACATCAGCAGGACGCGCCCTCCACCGCCGCGCCTCCGCATTTCCCGCGCTCCGGCCTGGGCGAGAAAGAACGATCCGCCGAGATTCACCGCCAGCAGGCGCTCGAAATCCTGCGGCTCGTACTCCAGGAATCCGCACCAGTGCGTGATCCCCGCGTTGGCGACGATCATGTCGATGCCACCGAACTCCGCCACCGTGAAGTCGACCATGCTGCGCACGAACGGAACGTTGGCGACGTCTCCCGCGGCGGCGGCGCAGCGGCCGCCCTGGTCGC
The DNA here is from genome assembly GCA_019348265.1 of Gemmatimonadota bacterium. Taxonomy (GTDB): domain Bacteria; phylum Gemmatimonadota; class Gemmatimonadetes; order Longimicrobiales; family Longimicrobiaceae; genus JAHWJV01. The sequence continues at coordinate 3,999 of JAHWJV010000144.1, read as the reverse complement.
GGATCTCGGCCGCGACACGCTCGGCCTTCGCCTCGTCGATGTCGTTGAGCACGACCGCCGCGCCGCGCAGGGCGAGCTGGCGCGCGATCTCGCGGCCGATCCCCTCCCCCGCGCCCGTGACGATGCCGACGCGGGACTCGAACTGGTTCGCCATGGGTGCGCCTTCGTTACGCCGCCGCGAAGATCTTCCGCAGGTGGCGGAGCCCCTCCTCCGCGAGCTCGTCCTGCGAGACGGCCAGCGCCCGCCAGATCGCGGCGGCGCGGGCGATGGATTTCACCTTCGCGGTGAACGACTCGATCACCACCGGCCCGTCGTAGCCGATCTCGAGCAGCGCGGTCGCGACGTCATCCCACGGAACATGGCCGGATCCCGGCGCGCCCCGATCGTTCTCGCAGGCGTGGACGTGCTTCAGACGGGTGCCGGCGGCGCGGATCGCGTCGCCCAGCGACCGCTCCTCGATGTTCATGTGGAAGGTGTCCAGCATGATGGCGCACGACGGATGGCCGACGCGGTCGATCAGCTCGACCGCCTGAGAGGCCAGGTTGATGAAGCTGGTCTCGAAGCGGTTCAGCGGCTCGATGCAGAGGACCACCCCGTGCTCCCCCGCGTAGGTGGCGAGCTCCCGCAGCTCGCCCGTGAGCAGCTCCATGTCCCGCTCGCGCTCGTCCGCGGGCTGCTGCCAGGTGCGCCCGACCGCGCTGTACATCGGACCGATCAGGTTGGTGGCACCCAGCGCCTGGGCGGACTCGATGCAGTAGCGGACGTACTTCATCCCGCCGGCGCGGATGTCGGCGTCCGGGCTGATCAGGTCCTGCTCCGGGCCCATCGCGGCGCAGGCGCTGACCGTCAGGCCGCGCTCACCCGCGATGTCGCCGGCGCGTGCGTAGTCCACGTCGTTGGAGAGCTCGATCGGGATCTCGATGTGCTGGAATCCCATCTCCGAGACCTTGACCGCGAGCCGACCCAGCTCGTCGTTGTTCAGCGGCGAGGTCCAGACCCAGGTGTTGACGCCCAAACGCATGACGCTCCTCCGGAGGGTAGTTCTCGGCCCGAGCCCCGCCCCTGTCCCATTCGGGACCCGGCGAGCATCACTATGAATACAGAACCGCCGGCCCTCTCCGCTAGGAGTGGCCGGCGGTCTCGTCGAACAGAGGCGCGGGCTTGCTCAGTTGAAGAAGATCACGCCTCCGCCGCCGGAGTTCCCCATCCGCGGGTTGACGACAGGGCTGAAGATGGACCCGAAGCTGTAGCTGAGCCCCACCTGCGCATAATACTGGAAGGAGGTGGAGATCTGCCGCTGCCGCAGAAGGATCTGCTCGGGGGTGAGGTTCCCCTTCGCCAGGTGGAGCTGATCGCGAATCCGGTCCGCCTGCCCGAAGAAGGTGAGAGACACGCCTTTGATGAGCCGCAGATCGAGGTTCCCGAAAGAGTTCACGTGGTACTTGCTCGGGTCGTGGAAGTAATGCAGGCCTTCGACGGACACCCGGACGGTCCCCCAGCGCTGCGTCATGTTGTAGCTCGCCGTGAGCGACTGGTCGAGGAGCGATTCGTTCACCTTGCCGAAGATCGTCTCCTCGTTGTAGGCGATCTGGTTCACGCCGGGGGAGTACTGCAGCGTCAGCTGGCGGCGGGTCGATTGCGAGTAGGGGAAGAAGTTGTACTCGATCGCCGGGGCCGCTCTCAACGCGAGATCCCGGTTCAGGAAGGTGGACGAGTTCGCGTTCGTCCGGCCGCCGACCGACCAGTGGTCGGAGATGCTCCGGACGCTGAGTACGGACCCGTTACGGTTGCTCTGCCTGTTCGTGACCGTCCGCGGACCCACCTCGAACTCCGACTGAGATGAACGCGTGAAGAGGCTGAACACGTGCTTCCAATCGGCGGTGGTACGGTTCGCGGATGCGGAAGCGCTCCAGCTACGCGACTCGTAGGACGACTCGGCATTGGTCGAGCCGCTCAGGGAGGTGCGGAAGACCCAGCGATTCCAGCGATCGCGCCCGGGGGCAGCCGCCCTGGCCGCTCCGGCCGCTGGCCCGCCGAACGAGAGCTGCAGCCGATCCAGCATCGGCGTCCGGGCCGCGTAGCGGACCAGCCCGGCCCGCAGAACCCGCGCGATCCCCTGGCGTACCTGGTCCTGCGAGTCGTTGGGGCTGCTCGCGAACCGCAGATCCTCCGTTATCCCCTCGAACTGCCGCTGGCCCACGAACCGAAAGGTGTACTCGAGGCCCCCGGCGCCGGTCTGCTGTGTGGTGACCAGGATGTGGACGTCGGCGTCCGTCCGGTCTCGCATGTAGTCCACGAACTGGATCTCGGTGCGCAGATAATCCGAGTCGCAGCGCTGGCAGTCCAGAAAGACACGGATTTTCTCCCCGGCCGCAGCTGGAGCCGGGGTGTTGGCGGCCGGCGCTGCCGGAGCGGGTGCGGGCGGGTTCTGCGCATGCAGGGGAAGCGCCAGACTGGTGGTCAGCAGCGCGAGAAACAGCGCGGCGACACTCGCTCGCCTTCGAGACATGTTGTCTCCATCGGGTGAGGGGGGCCTGCGACAGCCCGGCGGGGTGATCCTACTGAAAGCCTTACGGAATGATCAGTCGATTAGATTCGCGAGCGGAAAAACGAACTGCTCGTGGCCATCCCGCCCCCGTGGCCGGTGAACCGGCCGGACGCGCTAGCCGCGACGGCGCTCCAGGAGAAGCATCATCAAAACCGCGAGGACTGCGAGCGCGGTATCCGCATCGCCGAGCTCGTCGAGCTGCTCGATCGTGTATTTGCCCTCGAGAAGGGCGGGCTGCTTGACGACGCGCAGCACCGGCGCGCCATTGTCCGCGCGCGTGACGCGGTAAGCGGGATGCAGGATGAAGCCGGACAGCATGCCGACCACGGGGATCTCGCCGATCAGACCATCCACGACCTTCACCCACGGGTTCTCCTCGCCGATGGCGAGTACGGGGCCGCCGCCGCGGTGCACCTCGTAAGACGCGCGCCACAGTGATCGCATCCCGAGCCGCTTCAACAAACCGAGCGGGTTTCCAGCCTCGTCCTCGAAGTGATACGAGGCCGACAGATCGATCACCCGATCGGCCGCGATCCGGTACAGCGGACGCGTCTGCTCCTCGTCCGAGAAGACGGTGATCGCCTCCTTTAGCCTGAACGCCTTCTGTTTGACGTAGAAGACGAGCTGACCGGCGTCGTCCGTGACGAGAGCCTGGGGAGAAACCGCGAAGGTTCTGAACCTGAGCTGCAGTGGAAAGCGCATGGAGCGGCTTTGAGGGTGCGGCAGCGGACGGCTCGAGGACGAGCCAGTGGCGTCAACTAAAGTAGCAGTAGTTCGCGGATTCGCAACGATGTCGAGTTTCACCGCGGATCGGGAGCCGCCGGTAAACACCCCGCTGAGCCCCGGCCGTTCGTCGCCCCAGCACCTCAGGTCTGGCGCGGCGTCACCTTGAGAGCCGCAAAGCCCACAAGCGCCGCGAACGCCAGGATTTCAGGCCGGAGCCCGCCGGCCCCGGGTGACGCGATCGCCGCCACACCGAGCACGAGTACGGCGGTGATGGAAGCAAGAACAAATACTCCGGCCGACAGCAGAGGCGCTGAGTCCGCCCAGCTACTCTTGCGAGCTGCGGGAGGGGTCTGAGGAAGAGAGGCGAGCACGCGATCAGCAAATCCGGGCGTGGGGTCGAGCGACGGAGCCAGTCCGGCGGGCAGCCGCTCCATCTGCTGGACGCCTGCAAGGCATTCATCGCAGGAACGATGTGCCGGACCGCATTCTCCGCCTCCCAGCCGAGCGCCTCCTCCGGTGCTACCAACGTATCCAGATCGGGGCAGTCCTTCATGGTCTCCTTACTGCGCTGCCCGGGCGTTCGGAGCGGTGACGGCTTGAAAAGGCTCACCGCCCCTTGCGTTGGGTTCCGCACGAATCCCACGGAGCGACAAGAGGCCAGCCGGGGAACGTTGGCAGTCCCAGAGCGGGGCATTATACTTCGCGATTGCAGAGGCTACCAGCT
>JAHWJV010000143.1 GCA_019348265.1 Gemmatimonadota bacterium | reverse complement strand
AGGCGTCCAGGGAGGCGGAGCGCGTGTTCGCCCGCGGGCGGCAGAACGCCGCGCCGGTGGACCTGGCCGCAGTACGCGGAACGGGAAAGCTGGAGGGCGCACTCCCTTCCGGCCGCCGCCCCGCTCCGGCCGTGCGGACGGCCACCCTGGCGCGCGCCGAGCTCGAGGCGACCCTCGAGCGCATCCCCCGCTTGAGCTCGCGGGCGGCGGCCGTGGAGCTGGGTGGGGCCGCCGCCCGCCTCCTGGCGCACCCCGGCGCCGGGTCGAGCGCGCCGGCGATGCTGGTGCGCGCAGCCGAAGCAGCCCGCCGGGGAGCCCCGGAGGAGGCGATGCGCCTCGCGCAGCGCGCGCTGGCGCTCCTGTCGCCGGCCGGCGGCGTGCCGAGCGCGCCAGTGCTCTCGCCCGCTGCCGTGGACCCGACTTCGGCGGCGTACTTCCGCGCGCTCGGCGGGGGCCGACCGTGAGCGCGGCCTTCGTCTTTGCCACCGCGCGCTATCAGTCCGGAGACTGGGACTCCGCGCCGCTCGTGCCGGCGAACCTCGTCCACTCGCTCGCGCAGTACACGGACATCGAGGTGGCGCCGGAGGGCGTCGTAGTCGATCTCGGTAGCCCTCAGCTCTTCCGGCACCCCTTCGTCTTCCTCACCGGGCACCTCCCCGTGCGCTTCGACGCCGCGGAGAGCCGCAACGTGAGGGCCTTCGTCGAACGGGGGGGGCTTCTCTTCATCGACGATCACAACCACGACATCGACGGGGCCTTCCACCGTAGCGCGACTCTCGAGCTACACCGTCTATTCGGCGCCGCCGCACTCCAGCCCCTGCCCAAGGAGCACGAGCTCTACCGCTCGTTCTTCGTCTTCGAGGACGGGCCGCCCACCACGAGCCACGAGCTGAACGGCTGGGGTGATGGGCTCGTGCACCGGGAGCTTTACGCGGTGAGCTTCGGGGGGAGGATCGGCGTGCTCTACTCGAATAAAGATTACGCCTCCGAGTGGAACTACCATGCCGTGAACAAGAGGTTCCTGGGCACGGACAACACGCGCTTCGGGGTGAACGTCCTCGTGTACGCCCTTACGCGGTGAGCGTGCCGGCGGCGCTCCGCGCGGCGGTCCTCGCGCTGCTGATCGCGCTGCCGTTTTTCGCCCAACGTCCCTCTCGCCCGGCCGAGGTGGCGCGGCTGGGCGGGGGAGACCTCCGCGCGCTCCTATCAGCGGCGCTGGACACGCCGCCGGGGGCCGTCGTGCGGACCGAGACCTCGCCTCCGGCTCCCGTGGAGCTCGCGCTGCTGGAGGCGGTGAGCGCGCGGGCGCCGCTCGGCGTGGCGCTCCCGGAGGCTCCCCCCGCGGTTCGAGTGATCGCCGCGCCGGATCGCGCGCGGGTCGGGCGGTGGGGCGCGATCGCATTCGTGGTTCGGGGGGAGCCGGGCGAAAGCCTATCGGTGACGCTCTCGGCCGGCGAGAGCGTCGTCGACTCTCTGGGGGTGGCGATCGGCCCCGCGGGTGAGACGGCAGCGGCTTTCCGGGTGCGCCCGGCGCGTGCGGGGTGGCACGAGTGGAGCGTGGGCGCTCGCGGAGCCTCCGCGAGCGCCGGCGCGTGGGTCGCGGCCGCCCGCCCGCCGCGCGTCCTTCTCGCCACCGGGGCGCCCGAGTGGGAGAGCCGGTTCGCGGCGCGCGCTCTGGAGGAGGCCGGCGTGACGGTCGTCACGAGCCAGCTTCTCGGCCGAGGCCTCGAGATCGGCGAGCCCTTTCCGCAGACGCGGGAAGCGCTCCGTTCGTACGACGTGGTCGTGCTTGCAGCGGGTGCGCCGCTCCCCCCGGCGCGGCTGGCGCTCCTCGAGCGCTACGCCGGCGAGGACGGCGGCGGTATCCTCGTCGCGGGTGCCTCCGCCGCGCTCCCTGCGCTCGGGATCGCCGAACGCTCCCGCAGCGCCCGCGCGCTCCGCGGCGATGCCCTCCAGTGGATGCTCCCGGCGGAGATGGTCGCCCTGCCCACTGCCGCGATCCTCTCCGACGGCCAGGTGCTGGAGGGGCTCCGGCCCGGCGCGATCGCCGGAGCCGCCACGGCGGACGGAGCCCCGCTGGTCGCCCTGCGGGCGCATGGCCGCGGACGCGTCGCGGCGGTGGGGGTGCTCGAGAGCTGGCGGTGGAGGATGGAGGAGGGGCGGCTCGGGCAGCACCGCGACTACTGGAGCGGCCTGGTGGACTGGCTCTCGAGCGGTCTGCGGGACCCGGTGATCGCACGGCTTCCCGCGCCCGAGGGCGCGGTGGGGATTCCGATCGAGCTCACCGTCCACGCGGGCGGGGCGACGGCTCCCTCCCTCCGCCTCGCCCGCCCGGGCCGAGCCGCCGAGCCGCTCGCGCTCGTCGGCGACCGGTCCGAGCCAGGCGCCTTCCGTGCCGCTTTCCTGCCGGTGGATACCGGCGTGCACCTCCTCTCCTCGGGAGACTCGCTGCTCGCCGCGTACCGCGCCACGGGCTCGCTCGCGCCCGCGCCCGAAGCGGCGGCGAACCTCTCCCTGCTCGCCTCGCGGTCCGGTGGAGCGGCCCTTCCGCGCGACTCCCTCGCCGCCTGGCTCGCGGCGTGGCGCCCTGCTGAAGGGGGCGGGGCTGGTGACGAGCGGCGCCTTCTGGCGCTCGTGGCGCTTGCGGCTCTGCTCGCCGCCGCCGAGTGGGCGGTCCGGCGCTCGCGCGGCCTCCGCTGACCCTGGCTGCTTCCTCCGTCGGCGCGGGCGCGTTAGCTTTGATGCGTGTCGCAGGCACCCGCGGCAGGGTTCCGCCTCAGCATCCAATGCACCGGAAGATTCAATGAAACGTCGTGACTTCCTGCGCAACAGCGCCTTGTTCACCGCGAGCGCAGGTCTCGTCGGGACCCCCGAAGCGCTCGCCGCTCTCACGCGCGCGGAGCGCCGGGCGCAGCAGGCGGCGGATTTCCGTGCGCTCGCCGCGCGCGCGCTGGACGCCGCCCGCGCCGCCGGTGCCTCCTACGCCGACGTGCGGATCAACCGCAACCAGTCGCAGTTCATCGCGACGCGGGAGCGGCGAGTGCTCGGCCTTGGCGACAACGAGACCTTCGGGTTCGGCGTGCGCCTGCTCGTGGACGGGGCCTGGGGCTTCGCCTCGAGCTACGCGCTGAATCCTGATGAGATGGTCCGCGTCGCCCGTGTGGCCGCCGGGCAGGCTCGCGCGAACGCGGCCACACGGCAGCGCCCGGTGGAGCTCGCCCCGGCCGAGTCGTACGGTGAGGTCACCTGGCGAAGCCCGATCCGCGTCGACCCTTTCACCGTGCCGATCGAGGAGAAGGTCGCCCTCCTGCTGGAGGCGAACGCCGCCGCGCTCGCGGTTTCGGGGGCGCGGTTCGTGAACTCCTCCCTCTCCTTTCTGCGGGAGGAGAAGTTCTTCGCCAACACCCTCGGCACGATTGCCGACCAGACGATCTACCGCACCTCGCCGAACGTGCTCGTCACCGCGGTGTCGGCGAACAGCTCGGACTTTCAGACGCGCAGCTCCACTGACACCCCGGCGCGGGGGCTCGGCTACGAGTACGTTCTCGACTCCAAGCTGGTGGAGCGGGCTCCACGTTGGGCGGAGGACGCGGTGCGGAAGCTCTCCGCCAAGCCGGTGGAGCCGGGGCGCTACGACCTGGTGCTCCTCCCCACCCATCTGTGGCTGACCATCCACGAGTCGATCGCCCACCCGACCGAGCTCGACCGGATCATGGGATACGAGGCCAACTACGCCGGGACCTCCTTCATCTCCCGCGCCGACCTCGGGAAGCTGCGGTACGGGCGGCCGTTCATGAACGTGCAGGCGGAGCGCACCACCCCCGGAGGGCTCTCGACCGTCGGGTATGACGACGAGGGGGTTCGCCCACGCGACTACATGATCATCAAGGACGGCGTGCTCAACGACCTGCAGACCACGCGCGAGCAGGCGCCCTGGCTGGCGGAGTGGTACGCCCAGAGAAACGAGCCGATCCGCTCGCACGGCAACTCGTACGCGCAGAGCTGGGCCGACGTCCAGTTCCAGCGGATGCCGAACATCAACCTGCTGCCGAACCCGGAGCGTGACGTCCCGCTCGAGGAGCTGATCGCAGGGGTGGAGAACGGGATCATGATCGACGGGGACGGCTCCTTCTCCATCGACCAGCAGCGGTACAACGCGCAGTTCGGCGGCCAGGTCTTCCACGAGATCAGGAACGGCAGGGTGACCGGCCTCCTGAAGGACGTCGCCTACCAGATGCGCACGCCCGAGTTCTGGAACAGCATGGACCTCATCGGCGGGCGGAGCAGCTACTTCATGAGCGGCGCCTCCAACGACGGCAAGGGGCAGCCCTCGCAGAGCAACGCGGTGTCGCACGGCTCGCCGCCGGCGCGATTCCGCCAGGTCACTGTGATCAACACCGGACGGAGCGCGTAACGGACATGGCTTATCTCTCTCGTGAAGAGGCGCAGCGGCTCGCGCAGCGCGTCCTCTCCTTCTCCCGTGCCGAGCAGGCCCGGGTGAACATCGACAGCGCAGACGCCGGAAACGTGCGCTTCGCCCAGAACCAGATCAGCACGAGCGGCGACACCACGAACCTCACCATCTCGGTCACGAGCGCCTTTGGGAAGCGCGTCGCCTCGGCCACCACGAACCGGACCGACGACGAGTCGCTCCGCCGCGTGGTGGACGCGAGCGAGCGCCTGGCCCGGCTGGTCCCGGAGGACCCGGAGTACATGGGCGAGCTCGAGGCGCAGCAGTACCTGCAGCCGAGCGCGGTCTTCCCGGCCACGGCGGCGCTGACTCCCGAGCTGCGGGCACGCTTCGTCGTCGCGGTCACCGAGCCGGCGATTCGCCAGAACCTGATCGCCACCGGATTCGGCGTTCATACCACCGGGTCCACCGCCGTGGCCACGTCCAGAGGGCTCTTCGGGTACCACGCGGAGAGCCGCGCGAACTTCACCACCACCGTCCGCACCCCCGACGGCACCGGCTCCGGATGGGCCGGCGTGGGCGCGCACGACTGGAGCCAGATCGACGCGGCGGCCCTGGGCGCGCGCGCCACGGAGAAGGCGCTCGCCTCCCGCAACCCACGCGCGGTGGAGCCCGGCCGCTGGACCGTGATCCTCGAGCCGAGTGCCGTCTCCAGTATGGTCGGGCTTATGATGCAGCAGCTCGGCGCGCGCCCGGCGGACGAGGGGCGATCCTTTTTCTCCAAGGCCGGGGGCGGGAACAAGATCGGTGAGAAGTTCCTGGACGAGCGGGTGACGATCACGGCCGATCCGATGCAGCCCTCGCTCGCGGTGTCGCCCTTCAGCAACGAGGGACTCCCCGTCGGCGCTCGCGCGTGGATCGAGCGCGGCGTGCTGAAGGACCTCGCGTACGACCGGTTCTGGGCGCTCCGCTCCAACCGCGAGGCGAGCGCGCGCGGCGGCGCCGGGTTCACCATGGCCGGCGGCACGGCCACCATCGACGAGATGATCCGTTCAACCGAGCGCGGGCTCCTCGTTACGCGGCTCTGGTACATCCGCTCCGTAGACCCGCGCACCATCCTCTTCACCGGCCTCACCCGCGACGGGACCTTTCTCGTAGAGAACGGCCGCATCGCGCACCCGGTGAAGAACCTGCGCTGGAACGAGAGCCCGATCTTCATGCTCAACAACATCGAGATGATGGGCGCCCCCGTGCGAGTCTCCGCGAGCGAGGGCGGTGATCTCGGCCCCACGGTGGTGGTGCCGCCGATCAAGGCGCGCGACTTCTCTTTCACCTCCATCTCCGATGCGGTCTAGAGTGGCTCGCGGCCCCGCGGAGGTCCGCCGGTGAACCGCAGGGACTTCCTCGTGCGCGGGGCGCTGGCGGGGGCCGGACTCGCCAGCTACCCGACCGCGCTCCGGGCGGCGGCGCACCCTGCGCCCGCCGCGCTGCAGGAGGACGCCGCCACCCGCGAGCTCGCGATGGTAGCCCTCGACGCGGCCCGCCGCGCGGGCGCCACTTACGCCGATGTCCGTATCTCGCGGAACCGCACGCAGTCGGTGGCGACGAGGGACTCGCGCGTCACCGGCCTCGCGGACGACGAGACGTATGGCCTCGGTGTCCGCGTGATCGCCGACGGCGCGTTCGGCTTCGTCGCCAGCCACCAGCCTGCGTCAGGCGAGGCGCAGCGGGTCGCGGCGCAGGCGGTGGCGCAGGCCAGGAGCGCCTCCAGGACGAGGCTGCGCCCCATCGAAATGGCGCCCGCGGAGGTCACCGCCGACGGCCGGTGGCGCAGCCCCATCCAGACGGACCCATTCGATGTTTCGATCGAGGAGAAGGTCGACCTCCTGCTCCGCGCGAACGCCGCCGCGAGGGCCGTGCGGGGCACGCGGCTCGTCGACTCGTCGATGGCCTTCGTTCGCGAGGAGAAGACCTTCGCCTCCAGCGAGGGAACCTACACCGTCCAGACGGTCTACCGCTGCTGGCCACAGATGCTCGTGACGGCAGTGGCGGCGGGCGACTTCCAGACGAGGCAGTCCACTGACGTGGCGCCGATGGGACTCGGGTACGAGTACGTGCTCCGCTCCGACCTGGTCGGGAACGCCACCCGTTGGGCCGAGGACGCGGTCGCGAAGCTCTCCGCGAAATCGGTCGAGCCCGCCCGCTACGACCTGGTGCTCCTCCCCTCGCACCTCTTCCTCACCATCCACGAGTCGATCGCGCATCCCACCGAGCTCGACCGCGTGCTCGGTTACGAGGCGAACTACGCCGGGACGTCGTTCATCACCTCCCCGGGCGAGTATCTGGGGAAGTTCCGCTACGGCCCCGAGATCATGTCCATCCAGGGGGAGCGCTCCACTCCGGGCGGCCTCGCGACCGTCGGCTGGGACGACGAGGGGGTGAAGCCGGACGAGTTCCTGATCGTGCGCGACGGCGTTCTCGAAGACCTGCAGACGACGCGCGAGCAGGCCCCGATGCTGGCCGGGCACTACGCGCGACAGGGTAAGCCCCTCCGCTCGCACGGGAACTCGTACGCCCAGAGCTGGGCCGACATCCAGTTCCAGCGCATGCCGAACGTGAACCTCCTCCCCCACCCCGAGCGCGACGTCACGCTGGAGGAGCTCGTAGCCGGCGTCCGGAACGGTATCCTGATCGAGGGTCGCGGCTCCTACTCCATCGACCAGCAGCGCTACAACGCGCAGTTCGGTGGCCAGGTTTTTCACGAGATCCGCAACGGAAGGGTGGGGGCGATGCTGAAGGACGTCGCTTACCAGATACGGACCCCCGAGTTCTGGAACAGCATGGACCTGATCGGTGGGCGGAGCGGCTACGCACTCGGAGGCACCTTCAACGACGGGAAGGGGCAGCCGAGCCAGGTGAACGCGGTGTCGCACGGCTGTCCGCCGGCGCGATTCCGCGAGGTGACGGTCCTCAACACCGGCCGGCAGGGCTAGCGGCGACGGGTGGGGACCAGGAGCACGTTCGTCAAGCCCCGCTTCCTCGCTCTCGCGCTTTGCGCGGGACTCTCCGGAGCCTGCGCGCCAGCGCCCAGGTCGGTCACCCCGATGGATGCGGGGCGCGGCGCGGACCGTCCTAACGTGCTCCTGATCCTGGTGGACGATCTCCGCCCCGAGCTCGGCGCGTATGGAGTGGAGCGCGCGGTTACCCCCCATATCGACCGGCTCGCCGCCCAGGGGGTGGTCTTCGATCGCGCGTACACGCAGCAGGCGGTCTGCGCCCCGTCACGGGCCGCTCTGCTCAGCGGGCTGCGTCCGGATTCCACCGGGATCGACGACCTGGAGACGCCGTTGCGCAGCGTGCTGCCGCGGCACGTCACGCTTCCTCAGCACTTCCGGCAGCACGGGTACACCACGGCGCAGCTCGGAAAGGTTTACCACCATCGCGGCGAAGACCCGCAGGCGTGGGATACGCCCGACTACTTCACGGTCGGTGGATGGAACGAGCCTGGCCATGGCTGGCGGGGACGGGCGTACCTTGACCCGTCCTCCTGGCGGGAGGTCGATGCCTATGCGGCGGCGCACCCGGGAGATGAGAGCGGGCGTGGCCCCGCGTACGAGGCTCCGGTCGTTCCGGATACGGCTTATCCAGATGGAAAGATCGCCAACCGCGCGATCGAGCAGCTGCGCCGTCTCCGGCACCAGCCGTTTTTTCTCGCGGTAGGCTTCCATAAGCCCCACCTCCCCTTCAACGCCCCACGGAAGTACTGGGACCTCTATCCACCCGAGCGGATCCGGCTGCCGGCCAACCGCTCCACGCCCGACGGCGCAACCCGATACTCGCTCTCCAACTTCGGCGAGCTACGGGCCTACACCGACATC
>JAHWJV010000142.1 GCA_019348265.1 Gemmatimonadota bacterium | reverse complement strand
CGCCGCTCCTTGCCGGGGCTCTGCTGACGACGGTCGTCTACCATGCGGGCCTGCTGGCGATGCTTCCGGGGATGTGGCTGCTGCTGTTCGGCGTGGGTATCGTCGCGGCGGGTTCTTACTCGGTTCGGATCGTTCCGGTGATGGGGTCGAGCTTCATGCTTCTTGGCGCCGTGGCGCTGCTCCTCCCGCTTTCCTGGGCCAATGAGGTGATGGCGCTGGGATTCGGGGGTCTGCACATCTTTTTCGGCGTACTGATCGCACGGAGGCATGGTGGCTAAGCACGGAATGCTTCCTGAGGAGGGGCGGCCCTCCACTTCACGGGGGCTCCGGAGCGAGCCCGGTGGAGCGATGGACGGGGCGCCCGGCGACCTGGATCGGCTGATCCACGAGCGGATGCGCCTGGGGATCGTGAGCGCGCTGGCGGTGAACGAAGCGCTGACCTTCAATGACCTGAAGGCGATGCTGAGCGCGACCGACGGCAACCTCAGCGTCCACGCGCGGAAGCTGGAGGAGGCGGAGTACATCGAGTGTCGCAAGTCGTTCCAGGAGCGCATCCCGCGTACCGAGTACCGGCTCACGGCGCGAGGCCGACGTGCGCTGGAGCAGTATCTCGACCATATGGAGTCGCTCATCCAGGCAGTACGCGAGCGCTGACCGCCCACCTGAGTTTTTTCGCTGATTAGCTTTTATGAGACAGAGCGCTTTCGCGACCGGGTATCCGGGGATGCACATCGCCATGATCATGGACGGCAACGGGCGGTGGGCGGTACGTCGCCGGCAGCCGCGGCTTGCCGGGCACCGCGTGGGCGCCAAGGTGGTGCGGAAGATCGTGGAGGCGGCGCCCGACCTTGGAATCGGGACGCTGACGCTCTACGCCTTCTCTGCGGACAACTGGCGCCGTCCTCCCCGCGAGGTAAGCGGACTGATGCGCCTTTTCCGGGCATACCTGGCGGCCGAGACGGCGCGCTGCGTCCAGAACGGGGTGCGGCTGAACATCATCGGCCGCCGGGACCGCATACCGGCGGCACTGAAACAGGCGATCGACGCCGCGGAATCCGCCACGCGGGCGGGCCGGCGTCTGCTACTGCGGATCGCGATCGACTATTCCGCGAAGGACTCGATCATCGAAGCGAGTCGGCTCCTCGGCGCGGATGAGGCCGCCGACCGCGAGAAGTTCTCGGAGCTACTCGCGGAGGTCATGCATTCCCTCCCGTGTCCGGACGTCGACCTTTTGATCCGCACCGGCGGCGAGCAGCGCCTGAGCGACTTCCTCCTCTGGGAGTGCTCGTACGCCGAGCTTCTCTTCGACGAATGCATGTGGCCGGACTACTCGCCCGCGCGGCTCAGCGAAGCCGTAGGCGAATTCGCCCACCGCGAGCGCCGCTTCGGCGCGGTGCCTCAGGCGGCGACCGCGTAGGGAAGAGGGAACAGGGAAGAGGGAATAGCGGGAAACGATGCTCGAGGCCGACATCGAACGAGATGCCGGCTCTGGCTCGTCGGCAGGCTGTTCGCTATTCCCTGTTCCCTATCTTTTCCAGCTTGAACCGCCCCACCAGATCCTCGGGCATGAGCTGGTCGCCTGGCTCGGCGAGGCCGATGGAGGCGGCGAGGCGGCCGACGATGGCGGCGGGGGGGATGCCGCTCTCGCGGTGCTCGCGGAGGGTGACGGAGCCGTGGCGCTTGGCGAGGCGCTCGCCGTCAGGGCCGAGCAGGAGGGGGACGTGGACCCAGGCGGGCGGTCGGAGGCCGAGGGCGCGGTAGATCAGGAGCTGGCGAGGGGTGGACGACAGGAGGTCGTCGCCGCGCACGACGTGGGTGATCCCCATTGCCGCGTCGTCGACGACCACCGCGAGCTGGTACGCCGCGACCCCATCCTTTCGACGCACCACGAAATCGCCGGTTTCGAGTGATGGGGCGTGGGTACGGGTGCCGAGGATCAGGTCGTCGAAGGTGACCTCGCCAGCGGGCGCGATGAACCGGAGCGCGGATGTGCCGCGCGATCTGCGCTTGACATCGGAGGGGTCCAGGGCGCGGCAGGTGCCAGGGTAGGCGGGGCCATCCTCGTCGCCGGCGTGGGGTGCGCTCGCCGCCGCGCTGATTTCTTTACGAGAGCAGAAGCATTCGAACAGGACGCCAGCGGCCGCGAGGCGGCGGAGCGCGTCCTCGTACAGCTCCTGGCGCTGAGATTGGATATAAGGCGCGCACGGCCCGCCGACGTCCGGACCCTCGTCCCAATCCAGGCCCAGCCAGCGAAGATCCTCGAGCTGCGCTTCCATATTCCCGGGGCGCACCCGTCCGAAATCGAGATCCTCCACCCTCAAGACGAAGCGCCCGCCCGCAGATCTCGCGTGGAGCCAGGCGAGAAGGGCGGTGCGGGCGTTACCGAGGTGTAGATCGCCGGTCGGGCTGGGGGCGAAGCGTCCGCGCACGGATAACTCCACTCTCCCCTTTCAGGTCAAAGATCCTCGAGCATCCGGTCGATCCGGGCCTCCAGCGCCGATCGAGTCGCACCGGAAAGAGCCGCCTCGAGCAGATCCGCCAGCTCCTCACCGAAGTCGTACGGGAACTTCCGCTGCAGGCGGATGAGAGGAGCGAACGCGAGCAGGGCGGTCCGCGGGCTCGCCGGCTCTTCACGGGTGGTCGGCTCGTCACCGCGCCACCCCTCCGGGTCACCGACGCTGGCGCGCCACGGCTCGGTGGCGGGCTCTTCCTTCTCCTCCACCTCCTCCTCATCCCCCACCGGGATCGCTAGACCCACCATCGCGTGGATCTCCGAGCCGGGATCCTCGGGCTCTTCCGCCAGGACGCCGAGGACGACCGGCTCCTCGAGCGCCTCCCGCAGCACCTCGATCGTGTCCGACGGGAGGAGCGCGCGGAAGCTGGGCTGCTCGTTCCCGCGCACGTAGAAGGCCATCGGCAAGAGATCGGCTCCGTCTGGCACCAGGCCCTCGGATTCGACCTCCTGCATGCGCAGGTCGACCGGCTCGTCTCTCAGATAAACATGCATTCCTGGAATCTCCTGCTCGCCGTGGTCAGCTTACTACTCCGCACACCGGCGCGGGGGTCCCGCGAAGCCGAGCGGGCGTGAGTATGCTCCTTGCGAAACGCCTTCCGGCGGTGTCTTCCGCTCGCGGGTTGCGAGGGGACACCGGCATGGGATCGACGAACGCTACGAGCCAGCCGGCAGCCGCGGCAACCCCGCGGGACGCCGAGCGCTCGCGCGAGCTGGTGGAGAGCATCGACGCGATCGTGTGGGCGCGCCGACGGGGAGTACCGCCGGGGCTGGGGCTGCCCATCTCGAAGCGCCTGGCGGAGCTACTCGGCTGCCGTCCTGAGGTTCATTCCCGTCGTCGGAGAAGGCAGCACCTTCCGGCTCATCCTCCCCGACGCGGACGACATCCGCGCAGTAGCGGCGGGAGCGGACGGCGTTATCTTCACGGAAGTTCAAAGTGCATGGCTCGAGGTGCAGTGATGCACCCCGGAGGCCGAGCACTTTGAACTTTGCACTTTGAACTCAGAACCTCCCCATGCTGTCCGTAATCCAGAACGATCCCCGGGGCGCGCGGCTGGAGCGCGCGCTGCGTGAAAACATGAGGGGAGGGGTGCGTTTCGACGCGCACTCGCGCCTGCTCTACAGCACCGACGCATCGCTCTACCAGATCCTCCCCCTCGGTGCCGTGCTGCCGCGCGACGCGTCGGAGGTGGAGAGCATCGTCCGGATCGCGGCCGACGAGGGCGTCCCCCTCGTGCCGCGCGGCGGAGGCACATCGCTGGCTGGACAGACGGTGGGCGCGCACCTGGTCATCGACTTCAGCAAGTTCATGAACCGGGTGATCTCCATCGACCCGGTCCGCCGGCGCGCGGTGGTGCAGCCCGGTGTCCGACTGGACCGTCTGAACCAGGCGGGGGCGCAGTACGGGCTGCACTTCGGCCCGGATCCCCAGACGGTGCGGCAGTGCGCGATCGGCGGGATGATCGGCAACAACTCGTGCGGGGCGCGGTCGCTCGTCTACGGGAAGACCGGCGATCACGTACACTCGTTGAGCTGCATCCTGCCCGACTCCCGCCCCGTCCGCTTCGGCGCGATGGCGCGGGACGAGGTCGCGGCGCTGCAAACCACGGAAGGTGAGCTCGCGCGGCGTGTGCTCGCAGTCCTGGAGCCGGAGCGTGAGCGAATCGCTACCCGCTACCCCAGGGTCCCACGGCGCGTGTCGGGATACAACTTCGACAGCATGCTGGAGGACGAGGAGCTGAACCTCGCGCGGCTGATCGTGGGGTCAGAGGGGACCCTGGCGACGGTGGTCGAGGCGGAAGTCGGGCTGGTGCCGCTGCCGAAATCGCGCGGACTGGTGATGCTCTCCTTTCGAGAGCGCTTCACCTCGATGGACGCGATCCAGTTCATCCTGCCGGAGCCCGGCCTCTCCGCGCTGGAGATCGTCGATTCCCGCGTTCTGCAGGGCGCGCGGCAGCTATTCGAGTTCCGCACGGCCGCGGCTTTCGCGGCACCGGACGCGCTGGGGGTACTCTTCGTCGAGTTCTCGGGTGAGAGCGCGGAGGCGGTGGCGGAGCTGGCCCAGGGCTTCGCCGCCCGTGCCGCGCAGCTCCCCGGCACGCCGGCCGTCGCCGTCTACCTCGGAGCCGCGGACCAGATAGCGGCCTGGCGCCTGCGCCAGGCCGCGACCGGGCTGCTGTATCGCACCACCGCCACCAAGGACATCAAGCCGCAGGAGTTCGTCGAGGACACGGGCATCACGCCCGAGAAGCTCGGCGCGTACACCCGCCGCTTCGAAGAGATCGTTCACCGCAACGGGACGACGCTCGGCTTCTTCGGCCACGCCGGCGAAGGGTGCCTCCACATCCGCGTGGATATGAACCTGAAACGGGGAGTGGACGTCGAGCGGATGCAGACGATCGCCCGAGAGGTGGCCGAGCTGGTGGTCGAGTTCGGCGGATCGCTCTCCGGCGAGCACGGCGACGGCCTCTCCCGCTCCGAGTTCCTTCCGTTGATGTTCGGGCCGGAGATCATGGAGATGCACCGGGCGGTGAAGTCGATCTTCGACCCGCAGGGGCGGATGAACCCCGGCAAGATCGTTCCGCCGGTGCAGCGGATGTCGGAGAACCTGCGCTTCGGCGACGAGCACTCGGAGACGGTGCCAGCCACCTTCTACGACTACTCGGCCGACGGCGGCTGGGACAGGGCGGTGCAGAAGTGCAACGGCATGGCCGTCTGCCGCAAGCTGGACGCAGGCACGATGTGCCCGTCGTTCATGGTAACGCTCGAGGAAGAGCACAGCACGCGCGGTCGGGCCAACTCGCTCAGGGAGGCGATGCGCGGGAATCTTCCGGGGATGAAGAGCGAGGAAGTGCTGGAGGCGCTGGACCTCTGCCTGGAGTGCAAGGCGTGCAAGACCGAATGCCCGGTCGGTGTGGACATGGCGCGGTACAAGTCCGAGTTCCTGGCTCAGCACTACAAGGCAACCGGCCATACCCCGGCGTCCGCCCTATTCTTCGGGCGGATCCACGACATCGCGCGGATGGGTTCGATCGCGCCGGCGCTGGCGAACCTGGGTCAGCGCGTGCTCGCGCCGCTGATCAAGCGGATGTCGCACGTCGACCCGCGCAGAAAGCTTCCGGAGCTCGCGCCACACTCGTTCCGGAAAGAATGGGAGGGCACTCCGCGGGGGCGAGAGCGCGGCAATCGGCGGGTCATCCTGTTCGACGACACCTTCCACAACTACTACCAGCCGGCTCCGTTGCGCGCGGCGGTGAAGGTGCTGGAGCGGGCGGGTCTAACCGTAGAGCTTCCGCGCGAGTCCGTCTGCTGTGGCCGACCGATGATCTCCAAGGGGCTGCTAGACGACGTTCGGCCGTACCACCAGCGGCTCATCGACGTGCTCGCGCCTCAGGTGGAGAGCGGCGCGGCAGTCGTCGGGCTCGAGCCGAGCTGCATCCTGACGCTCCGGGACGAGCTCCCGGACCTCTCCCGTGACCGGCGCGCCAAGCTGCTCGCGGAGAACAGCTTCACGCTGGAGGAGTACCTTGCCGACCAGGTCGACTACCGGCCCGGGCGGTTGACGGCGTCTGCGAAGATCCACGGCCACTGCCACCAGAAGGCTCTGATCGGCATGGAGCCTACCCGACGGCTGCTGGAGCGCGTCGAGGGGTTGGACTTTCAGATCCTTGATTCGGGGTGCTGCGGGATGGCGGGCTCTTTCGGGTACGAGGAGGGGCATTACGACGTCTCCAAGGCGGCGGGCGAGCGAGTTCTCTTCCCGGCGGTGCGAGGCGCGCCGAACGACCTGATCGTGGCGCCGGGCTTCTCCTGTCGGGCGCAGATCGCCGACTTCTGCGAAGGGCGCCGCGCGATGCACACCGCCGAGCTGCTCGCGATGGCGGAGTAAGGGCGCCGGATGGCTGCACCCTCGTCCGTGGCTAACGCTCGGCTGACACTGCGCGGGCACCAGCCGCGCGCGGCCGAGCTCGTGGTCGTCTACCGCGCGCCCCGGACCCGGGCCACCCGGGCGCTGCTCTCGCTCGTGGGGCTTTGGGCGCTCGCGCCGGTGGTGGCGGTGGTGCCGCCGCACATCCCGTGGGCGGTGATCGCCTTCTGCGGCGGCATCTACTTCGCGATCCGACAGTGGACGGGCGAGTACCTGGTGCACCGGTTCGAAGGAGCGTGCCCTCGCTGTGCCGCGACGCTCCCGCTCTCCGCCGGAAGCCGGATACGCCTGCCCCATTCCATGGTATGCTATAGCTGCCACCACGAGCCGGTGCTGGAGGTCCAGTAACCAGCGTCATCCGCCGAATCACCCCGGAGACCCGAAGCAGCATGGCAGCCAACATCGTACGCCAGCAGATCAGGCGGGCGCTTCCTGCGATTCTCTTCGCAGTTCTTCCGGCGTGTGCCGCCGCGCCGCGTCCGGCCGTGTTACCAGCGGCGCCACCCGCATCGCTCGCGGCTTCGCTCGATTCGATCTTCGCCGATACGGCGCTTCAGCATGCTCACTGGGGCGTGCTGGTGAAGTCGCTGACTACGGGAGAGACGCTCTACGAGCGCAACTCCCGCCGCGCGTTCGTCCCCGCGTCTACGATGAAGCTGGTCACCGGCGCGGTAGCGCTCTCGGTGCTCGGCCCCGACTACCGCTACCGGACGACTTTCTCGACCACCGCTCCCGTTCGCGCGGGGGTGCTGCAGGGGGACCTGATCATTCGCGGCAGCGGAGACCCTACCCTTTCCGAGCGCTTCAGCGCCGATCCGCGGGCGACCATGCGGGCGTGGGCGGACTCGCTGCGGACACGCGGGATCACGCGAATCACTGGCGGCATCATCGGGGTGGACAGCGCCTTCTTCGGCCCCTCCCTCGGGGCAGGGTGGGCGTGGGACGATCTCGATGCGTATTACGCCGCGCCCGTGGGAGCCCTGCAGTTCAACGAAGGCGCCATCGATCTGCAGGTCGTGCCGAGCCGAACCGCGGGCGAGCCGGCCGTGGTAATCCTCGATCCGGCCACCCAGTACGTTCACGTCAACAACCGTACGGTGACCACAGGCCGCGGAATCACCGCAACGCTGGACGCCGTGGGCGATCCGACGGGGCCGGTCGTCACCCTGACCGGTTCCATTCCGATCGATACTTCCGCCATCACGCTCACCATAGCAGTGCGCGATCCGGCAGGTTATTTCCTGGGCGTCCTTCGCGAGACGTTCCGTGACGCCGGGGTGGCAGTCGAGGGGCAGGCGCTGCCAGCTGGCGAGTGGCCGGTCGAGCGAAGCTCCTCTGGCGAGCGGCAGCTGTTCGCGTCGGCTTCGGCTCCCCTGAGCGAAATCCTTCCGGGCATGATGAAGCCGAGCCAGAACTGGATCGCCGAGACGCTTCTCCGCACGATCGGCAGCGTGAGGCGCGGAGAAGGAAGCGTGCGCGGCGGCACGGCCGTCGTCGACAGCGTGCTGAGAGGCTGGGCGATCCCACTCGACGGATTCCGCATGGCCGACGGGTCGGGCCTCTCACGGAACGACCTCGCCAACCCCGATCTGTGGGTGACGCTGCTCTCCCGGATGCGCGACGAGCCGAACTGGGTGTTGTGGTACTCCTCGCTGCCTTCCGCGGGCCAGAGCGGGACACTTCAGAACCGCATGCAGGCGGCGCCTCTCCGCGGCAACGTTCGCGCGAAAACGGGAACTCTCACCGGCGTACGGGGCCTCGCGGGGTATTTGGAGACCGAGACACGAGGATCGATCGTGTTCGCGATCCTCCTCAACAACCACACCCGGTCCACGGCCGCCGTCGATCGTGTGTCCGAGGCGGCTTTACGGGCGTTATATAAAGATATAGAACTTAATCAGAT